>DATMEC010000048.1:0-3025 GCA_035557125.1 Steroidobacteraceae bacterium | reverse complement strand
GTCCCCGGCGTGCCACTAGAAGGGGATGTCGTCGTCGAAGGACTCGGCGACGCCGGCCGGCTCGGCGCGGGACACCTGCTCCTCACCGCGGTCGCGCGAACGCTCCTGCGGCGGCGCGGCACTGCGATCCCCGCCTCCGCGGCCGCCGAGCATGTTCATTTCGTTCGCGATGATCTCGGTGGTGTAGCGGTCGTTGCCTTCCTTGTCCTGCCACTTGCGCGTGCGGATGCGGCCCTCGACATAGACCTGCGAGCCCTTGCGCAGGTACTCCGCGGCGATCTCGGCGAGGCGGTCGAACATCACGACGTTGTGCCACTCCGTGTTTTCCTTGTTCTCCCCGGTCTGCTTGTCGCGCCACTGCTCGGTGGTTGCGACGCGCAGGTTCACGACGGCCTTGCCCGACGGCATCGCCCGTTGCTGCGGATCCTGTCCCAGGTGACCGATCAGGATGACTTTGTTGACGCCGCGTGCCATGGCCGTTCCCCGAGTGTCTCGTTGCGCTCATTGTAGTCGCGGACACCCTGCCCGCGCACCGTCAAATGCGGCGGTTTCGCGCAGATTCCGTCGCCCTCGCCCACGGTAGCCAGGCGACGACGACGGCCGCCGCGACGGCGAAAATTCCCGTGACCTGCCAGTGGCTTCCAAGCAGGCCGCCGCCGACCAGGCCGCCCGCGAACGCGCCGGCGAACTGGCAGGTCGCGAACACGCCGAGGGCGGCGCCCCGGGTTGCCTCCCCGGCCGCCTCGGTCAGGGCGGCCGGCAGCCGGGCCTCCAGGAAATTGAAGGCGCCGAAGTAGAGCACCAGCGCGGCCAGCAGCGCCCCGAATTGCGCGTGCATGACGACGAGCGCGGCGAATGCAACGGCGAGGCCCGCGCCGCCGATGAATGCCGCGCGTCCAGGGCTCCGGTTGCGCTCGGACCAGGTCACCAGGGGCACCGTGAGCGCGACCGAAGCCGCGAACACGCCGAGGTACACCTGCCAGTGGCGCGACGCGTCGAGCCCGTGCAGGTCGCGCAGCACGTGCGGAACGGCGATGAAGGCGGCAGTCAGGGTGAGGTGCAGCACGAAGATGCCGGCGTAGTACGGCGCGAGCTCCCGCGTCAGCGCCTCGCGCCAGTCACCGCGCGCCGCGCGCTCCGCGACCGGGCGCTCCGCCGGCAGCGCAAGCACGACGAGCCCGATCGCGACCACGCCGAGCGCGCCGATCAGCCAGAAGACGCCGGACACGCCGATGGCGCCTGCGAGCAGCGGACCCGCGACCAGCGAGACGACGAACGTGGCGCCGATGCTCATGCCGATTGCGAACATCGCGCGAGTGCGTGACTCCGGCCGGGTGAGATCGGCGAGGAATGCCGTCACCGGGCCCGACACCGCGCCGAGGCCCTGCACGATGCGCGCCACGACGAGCGCAGCGGCCGAGTTTGCGAGCGCGCCCAGCGCGGAACCGGCGACGTGCAGGAGGAGTCCGACAACGATCAGGGGCTTGCGCCCCCTGCGGTCGGACCAGATACCGAAGGGAATCTGCATCACGGCCTGCGTGAGCCCGTAGGCGCCCACCGCGAGTCCGGCGAGGAGCGGCGTTCCGCCCGGGAGCGCGCCCGCGTGCAACGCGAGGACTGGCAAAAGGAGAAACAGCCCCAATAGACGGACGGCGTAGATTGCGGCCAGTACGGCGACGGCGCGGCGCTCGGCAGGCTGGAGTGCCGCACCCGACGGAAAGGCCACTGGAAATCCCTTTGCGGTGCCCGGAATGGGCGGTTTATTCTAACAGGCTGCCCCGATGAGCCAGACCATCCACATCCGCGGCGCGCGCACGCACAATCTCCAGAACCTGGATCTCGAGCTGCCGCGCGACCGCCTGATCGTCTTCACCGGCCTGTCGGGCTCGGGCAAGTCGTCGCTCGCCTTCGACACCATTTACGCCGAGGGCCAGCGCCGCTATGTCGAGTCGCTCTCCGCCTACGCGCGGCAGTTCCTGTCGATGATGGAGAAGCCTGACGTCGATTCGATCGAGGGGCTCTCGCCCGCGATCTCGATCGAGCAGAAGTCGACGTCCCACAACCCGCGATCGACGGTCGGCACGGTCACCGAAATCTACGACTACCTGCGCCTCCTGTTCGCGCGCGCGGGCATCCCGCGCTGTCCGGACCACGGACTCGACCTCACGGCCCAGACCGTGAGCCAGATGGTGGACCAGGTGATTGCATTGCCCGAAGGTACTGCCTTGGCACTTCTCGCACCGGTGATCTCCGGGCGCAAGGGCGAGCACCAGCAGGCGATCGAGGAGCTGCGCGGCAAGGGCTTCGTGCGCGCGCGCGTGGACGGCCGCTACGTCGAGCTCGACGCCGTGCCGAAGCTCGACCCCAAGAAGAAGCATTCGATCGACGCGGTCGTGGACCGTCTCAAGGTGCGGCCGGACCTCCAGCAGCGGCTCGCGGAATCCTTCGAGACGGCGCTGCGCCTCGGCGAGGGCTCGGCGCGTGTCGCCTTCCTCGACGAGCCCAAGCGCGAGGAGCTCGTGTTCTCGGACAAGTTCGCGTGCCGGATCTGCGGCTATTCGGTGTCCGAGCTCGAGCCGCGCCTGTTCTCGTTCAACAACCCGTTCGGCGCCTGCCCGGGCTGCGACGGCCTCGGCGTCAAGCAATTCTTCGACCCGGACCGCGTCGTCACCAACCCGCAGCTTTCGCTGGCGAACGGCGCGGTGCGCGGCTGGGACCGCCGCAACGCCTACTACTACCAGATGATCCAGGCGCTCGCCGACCACTACCGCTTCGATCCCGAGGCGCCGTACGCGAGCCTGCCTTCGAGGGCGCGCGACGTCCTCATGCAGGGCAGCGGCGGCGAGGAAGTCGAGTTCCGCTACTTCGACTCGCGCGGCCGCACCGTGAAGCGCAGGCACAAGTTCGAGGGCGTCCTGCCGAACCTCGAGCGGCGCTACAACGAGACCGAGTCGCTCGCCGTGCGCGAGGAGCTCGCGCGCTACCTGGGCACGCGCCGTTGCCCCGAGTGCGGCGGCGCGCGCCT
>DATMEC010000047.1:0-13010 GCA_035557125.1 Steroidobacteraceae bacterium | reverse complement strand
GTTCCCCAGTGCCAGGACCGGTCGGAATTTCGCGCAAGGATATAACAGCGGTCGGTCTTTGCACTGCAAAACGCAGCGCTCGATCAGCTGTGAGTGACCTGGAGGATGCTGTTCCTGATCTGCTCGGAGAGCACGACGCGCGCGTCTTCGGCCACCGCGACCAGCGCGTCGTCATACGTCAGCTTGCCGTTGCCATCCTGGCGCACGACGCCGCGCTGGCGCAGGAGATCGATGAAGTCGCGGAACATGGCCCGGTCGAAAAATTCCGGCGCGGCGAGCCCGTACAGCATCGACATGCGCTGCGCCATTGCGACGCAGCGTTGTTCGAGTGCGTCGGGCGTCAGCGCAGAGGGGCCGGCGCGCAGCAGGAGCGCGATCGCGAGATAGAAACGCTCGATCGCCTGGATCGTCGCCTGGGCGAGAACCGACAAGCGGACTGCCTCGGCGCTGCCCGTCGTCGATCGCCGCCAGGTCGAGCCGTCTTCGCTGCGGGTCAGGAGGCCCTGACGCTCGAGCGCTGCGAGTACGCCGTCCACGACGCCCGGCAGTTCGTCCTCGCGCCAGCGCAGGTTGAGCTCCGCACGCATGTATGGATAGACGCGCCAGAGCAGGCGCTGGATGTCATCGTGGCGCATGACGGCGTTGTTCAGGAAAGCGCAGGAGACGAGCGACGGTATGGCGAAGAGGTGCAGGACGTTGTTGCGGTAGTAGGTCGCGAGCACCGCGTTCTTCTCGTCCATGCGCAGCACGTCGCCGAGGGGGTGCGCGCGCCGCTCGAGCATGCCCAAGGCCTCGACCTGTCGGATGGCCGCGGCTCCGTCCTGCGCTGCAACCGAGACATCGGGGGAATACGGAAACTCCTTCAGCAGCTCGATGTAGAGCTGCAGCTGGCGTTCGAGGTCAGCCTCCAGCATGGCCTGCCGCGGGGCCGCAAGCAGCGCAACCGCGAGCAGGTTCACCGGCGTGACCGCGGCAGCGGCATTGATGCGCCGCATGACTTCGGCTGCAACCGCATCCACGGTTTCGCCGAACCAGGCCGGCCGGGCATTCTCGTCGAGCGAGTCGTTCCTCCAGCCCGGTTGCACCTGGTCGAGCACGCCGTCGAGCAGCAGCGGCTCGCCGAAGGCCACGTGGACGCGTCCCAGGGGCTTGCGCAACTCGGGCAGCACGCCGAGCAGCCCACCCACGGATTCCTTCTCCTTCGGGCGCCCCATCAGCTCGTCGATGTACGACTCGCCTTCCAGCAGCCTGTCGTAGCCGAAATAGACCGGCACGTAGGCCACCAGCCGGCGTGCGTCGCGCAGGTAGCTGCGCACAGTCATGCCGAGCATCCCGGTACGCGGCCGCAGGAGCCGGCCGGTGCGGCTGCGGCCGCCCTCGATGAAGAACTCGATCGGGTGACCGCGGTTCATCATTACGTCCACGTACTTCATGAACACGATCGGGTACAGTCCCGAGCCGCGGAAGCTGCGCCGGATGAAGAACGCCCCGCCCTTGCGCAGCAGACGCCCGATCACCGGCAGGTTCAGGTTCACGCCCGCGGCCACGTACGGGACGGCGTAGCCGCGCCTGTAGATCACGTACGACAGCAGCAGGTAGTCGACGTGGCTGCGGTGGCAGGGCATGTAGACGATTTCGCAGGCCGGCGGCAGCCGGTCCAGGTACTCGGCATTGCGCACCTCGATGCCGTCGTATACCCGGGTCAGGAAGCGGTTGAGGATGCGCTCGGCGACGCGCACGAAGGTGTGCGAATAGTTTGCGGCGATCTCGAGCGCGTGCTTGCGCGCGACCAGGAGCCCGTCACGCCGCGTGCGCTTCGTGTCGCGGATTTCCTGGCGCACCGCCTGGCGGACGGCGCGCGTGCGCAACACCTGCGCGACGATCGCGCGCCGCCGCGAAAGGTCGGGCCCGAGCGTGTCCACGCGCATGTGGCGGAACTCCGCGCGCATGTCCTTCATGAGCTTGCGGGCGCCGCGCGAACCGTCAAGTCCTGCCGCAGCGTAACCCTGGATCGGCCGCGGCTCGCCGAAGCGGATCAGCGTGCTGCGGCCATTGAAGACGATCGACAGCAGGCGACGGAACGGACCGACGAACGCCCAGTTCTCGGACAGCAGGAGCCCGAGCCAGGATTTCTCGCGCTGCGGCGCGCGACCCCAGTAAACCGCGACCGGGACGATGTCGATCTCGAGCGCCGCGTCGACGCCGGCCGCAGCGATCGCGCGCGCGAGTTCCGGCGGCGTGCGACGGTCCGCGCGCCGGCGCAGCACGCCGGCCCGGCGCTCGAGCGCGACCGCGGAGTGCGGCAGGTCGAGGCCGCGCAGCCGGAGCCGCTTGCCGGGACGCCTGAGGCCGGCCTGCATGCACGCAATCTCGAGGGCGAGCAGGTCCGACGTGCTGCGCTCCTCCAGCATGTACAGGAGCGGTCGTGCGCGGCCGTGCAGGCGCGCAAGCGCGTCCTCCGGCACGACCGCAGGGCGCACGAACACGCGCATGACGCCGCGCAGCATCCACATCAGGGTGCGGTTCAAGTGCGGGCTCAGTCCCCGGCGGGCTCGTCGCTTCCGTCGCCGCCCTCGTCTGCTTCGAGGCGCTTGTTCATGTTTTCGCGGTGCAGGTCGACGGCCGCGTTGGCCCGGTCGCGCGCCTTGTCCTGGGTCCCGATCAGTGGCCCGAACGCGGTGTCCTCCACCTTCATCGGCTCTTCTTTCTTCGCGGGCTCGTCCGGCCCGCCGCATCCGGCGAGCGCGACTGCAATGGCCAGCATTCCGGTCGCAACGATCGCGTGCATCGCAGCTCCTATCGGCGCTTGGGGAGGTCGAGCGCGACGAGAAAGTACTCGAACAGGTAATTGACGAGCGGGATCTCGCTGTGCAGGCGGTGGTCCGACTCGAGGATGTGCAGCGTCGCCGAATGCTCGCGCGCGAATTTCATGCTGTTCTCGATCGGCACGACGTCGTCCCGCCACCCGTGCACGATCGCCTTCGGGCAGGGCGCCGGCTTTGCGGTCAGCTGCTCCATGCCCGGCATGTAGAACGCAGGCGCCATCAGGAACAGGCCGCGCGCGTGCAGGAGCGCCGATGCGGAAGTTGCGACGTACCCGCCCATGCTCGAGCCGACCAGCACGAGGTCCCCGCGCAGGTCGCGGCAGAAGCTGAGCAGGCGCGTCACGCGGTCGCGCGCGTCGTTGACGCCGCGGTAATCCACGGAATCGACGTTCCAGCCCTCGCTCTTCGCGACTTCCGCCATCGCGGAGATCTTGGTGCCCCACGGGCCGCTCTCCTGCCCGTGCGAGAACACGACGTGACGACTCGCCATTCACCGCTCCGTTGAAGTACGGTCCGATGTTATCAGTCCCGGCGCGGCTTCCACAGCAGCGCGTCGAGATCGAGTTTCCCGGAGCGCGCCATGTCCACCCGGCCGTTCCTGAACACGACGCCCTCCGCTTCGAGCAGTCGCCGCTGCATCCGGTGCGCCTTCGAGCCAGCCGGCAGGCTGATTCGGCCCTGCGCATTCAGCACCCGGTGCCATGGCAGCTCGAGACTGTCCGGGGCGACCTTCAGCGCGTGGCCGACGAGGCGCGCGCGGCGTGGGGCGCCGGCGCGCCGCGCGATGCCGCCGTAGCTCGCAACTTGCCCATGTGGAATCTCCGCGACCGCCTTCCAGATGCGCTCCAGCAGCTTGCGGTCCGTCACAGTCATGATGGACGATTCTAGCCGTGGACTCCGAGGACGAACGGACCGAGATCGACCCGCGGGACAATCCCTGGGCCATGCTCGCGTCACTGCCCCTGTTCACCGGCCTGCCGAAGCACGTCGTCGACGAGGCCGTCGCCGAGCTCGAATGGACGTCGCTGCCGGGCGGGGCCCTGCTGTTCGAGGCCGGCAGTCCCGCCGACGCAGTCTACTTCGTCGTGAGCGGCTGCCTCGGCGTGTACGGGCCGGGCGGCGAGCTGGTCGGGCGCATCGCGGCCGGAGAGTCGGTCGGCGAGATGGGGCTCATCGTCTCGCGGCCGCGCCGGGCGACCGTGCGCGCATTGCGCGACTCGGAACTCGCGATGCTTTCGGCGGGCACCTTCGAGCGCGTGCTCCTCGGGCATCCGCTGGCGATACTGCGACTCGCCCGCCTCACCGTGTCGCGAATCGACGACCGCAACGCAGAACGGCAGCGGGTCATGACGCCGCGCACGCTTGCGCTCATCCCGCTCGACGAGACCGCGAGCCTTCCGCTGCACGCGGCCCGGCTGGTCGATGCGCTCGGCCGCTTCGGGCGCGTTTATCACGTCGGGCGCGAGCGCGCAGGCAGCCACAGTCCGCAATGGTTCCATGAGCGCGAGTCGAAGAACGACTTCGTCGTCTACTCGGCCGAGGCCGGCGACACCCCGTGGACACGGTTGTGCTTGAGGCAGGCGGACGTGGTCCTGGTCGCAGCTGCCGCGCGAAGCGAGGCGCCCTCCTGGGCCGGACCCCGCTGGCTCGACGGCGGCATGCGCCGGGCCGAGCTGTTGCTGCTTCATGAAGGCGGGTTTGCGAACGGCGCGGCCGGACGCTGGCGCGCGGCTTTTCCCGGCATGCCGCATCATCACCTGCGCACGTCCGCCGATTACGAACGGCTGGTGCGCATCCTGACGGGCAGGGCCGTGGGCCTCGTGCTCTCCGGGGGCGGTGCGCGGGGCTTCGCGCACCTCGGCGCGGTGCGCGCGCTCAGGGAACACGGCGTGCCGATCGACATCGTCGGCGGCAGCAGCATGGGCGCCATCCTCGCTGCGGGCGTCGCCTCGGACTGGGGCGACGAAGAGCTCGTGCTTCGCTTCAAGCGCAGTTTCGTGGACACCAACCCGCTGTCGGACTTCACGCTGCCGCTGGTCTCGCTCGTCTCGGGCCGCAAGGTCGGGATGCTGCTGCGCCGGGAACTCGGCGACATCGACATTGCGGACCTGCCCCTGCCCTTCTTTTGCGTGTCGTCGAACCTGACGACCGGTCGCATCGCCGTGCACGAGGAGGGACCGTTGTGGCGCTGGTTGCGGGCTTCGGTCGCGATCCCTGGCGTGCTGCCTCCCGTGTTCCAGGGCGGGGAAGTCTTCGTCGACGGCGGCGCGATGAACAACCTGCCGGTGGACGTGATGCGCGCCAAGGGGCGCGGTGCGGTCATCGGCGTCGACTGCGGCACCGACCGCGCATTCACGGCCGACGTCGAGGCGACTGAGGCGCCTTCCCTGTGGTCGATCCTCGGAGGCCGCGGCGCGCATCGCAGGCCGGGCATCCTTCAGATCCTGTGGCGCGCGGGCATGGTGAACAGCACGGCGGCGACGCTGGAGCGGCGCCAGCAGAGCGACTTGCTCATCACGCCCGCGCTCGAATCCGTCGAGCTCCTCGACTGGAAGGGGTTCGGGCGCGCCATCGAGATCGGCTATCGCGACGCCTGCGCGCGACTCGAAGCCGGCGCGCTCGAGCAGCTCAGGAAGGTCTACGCCCCCGGCACGCTATCGTGAGCCGCATGGAAGGGACCGGCGGCTGGCAGTTCTGGATCGACCGGGGCGGTACGTTCACGGACATCATCGGCCGGGAGCCGGCGGGCGGCCTGCACGTGACCAAGCGCCTGTCTCAGGCAGGCGGCGCAACGGATCCGGGCGTCGCCGGGATCCTCGAGCTGCTCGCACGCGAAGGCGGCACCGACGCCCGCATCGAGTCGATCCGGATCGGCACTACGGTCGCGACCAACGCGCTGCTCGAGCGCCGCGGCGTGCCGACCGCGCTGGTCATCACCGCGGGATTCGGCGACGCGCTCGCGATCGGCTACCAGAACCGGCCGCGCCTCTTCGACCTTCGCATCGAGCTGCCGGCGCCCCTGTACGCCGAGGTCGTCGAGGCCGCGGAACGCGTGACGCCCGAGGGCGAGGTTCTGCGGCCGCTCGACGAGGCGCAGCTCGCGGCCGGCCTTGCGCGGCTCGCCGCGTGCGGCATCGAGAGCATTGCGATCGTCTTCATGCACGGCTACCGGCACCCGGCGCACGAACTTCGCGCGGCGGCGCTCGCGCGCGCGGCGGGCTTCCGTGAGGTGATCGCCTCGCACGAGGTCTCGCCGCTCATCCGGCTCGTGAGCCGCGGCGACACGACGGTCGTGGACGCCTACCTCTCGCCGCTCCTGGCGCGTTACGTGCGCGCGTTCCGGGCCGCGCTCGGCGAGCGCCACGCCGGCGTCCGCCTCGAGTTCATGCAGAGCAACGGCGGGCTGGCCGCGCCCGAGGCGTTTCGCGCCTGCAACGCGGTGCTCTCGGGCCCGGCCGGCGGGCTCGTGGCGACGGAGCGGATCGCCGAAGCGAGCGGCCGGCCGCGCCTGATTGCCTTCGACATGGGCGGCACCTCGACCGACGTTGCGCTCTATGACGGCGCCCTTCCCCAGCGCTTCGAAACGGGCATTGCGGGCGTCCGGCTGCAGGCGCCGATGATGAACATCCACACGGTCGCCGCCGGCGGCGGCTCGATGCTCGCGTACGCCGGCGGACGTCTCACGGTCGGTCCCGGTTCCGCGGGCTCGGAACCGGGCCCGGCCTGCTATCGCAATGGCGGCCCGCTGACGGTCACCGACATCCAGGTGCTGCTCGGGCGGATCCGCGCAGATACGTTCCCCGCAATCTTCGGCGCGGGCGGCGACGAGCCGCTGGACGTCTCCGTCGTACGGACGGAGTTCAAGGACCTCGCGAGTTCAATGGGAAACGCCGCGCCCGACGACATCGAGCGGCTCGCTGCGGGATTCCTCGACGTCGCCGTCGAGTCGATGGCGCGCGCGATCCGGCACGTGTCGGTCCGGGAAGGCCACGACCCGGCCGAATTCGCGCTGCTGTGCTACGGCGGAGCCGCGCCGCAGCACGCCTGCCGAGTCGCCGATGCCCTCGGCATCCGCGAGATCCTCGTCCATCCGCTGGCCGGCGTGCTCTCCGCGTTCGGCATCGGGCTCGCGGATCGCCGGCTGATCCGGCGCCAGAGCCTCGAGCGCGCGCTCACGCCCGGCCTGCATGCGACGCTCGATGCGGCGTTCGAGGCGATCGCCGGGCCACTGCGCGCGTCCATGGCGGAACAGGGCGCCGCGCCGCGCGACATCCGCCTGCGCCGCACGCTCGAGCTGCGTGCGCCCGGCACGGAAACTGCGCTCGAGATCGCCCACGCGCCGTTTGCCGACGTGTTGCGTGAGTTCCGCGACATGTTCACGCGGCGCTTCGGCTTCGCACCACCGGATTCGGACCCGCTGGTGGCGACACTCGCGGTCGAAGCCGTGGTCGCGGGCGAGCGTCGGGTGCCCGTCGCGGTCGCAGGACCGCGCGCGAGCGCTCCCCGCCGCGTCGAAGCCTGGTTCGATAGCTGGAGCGAGGTGCCCCTCATCGAGCGCGCGGCGCTTGCCGCGCGCGCGGCGCTCGCAGGCCCGGCCCTCGTCGTCGAGCCCAACTCCACGACCGTCGTCGAGACCGGCTGGACCGCAGAGAGCCTGCCCGACGGCACGCTCCGCCTGGCGCGGCACGAGGCGCGGCAGGCGCCCAAGGTCGATGCAGGAAGCGCCGATCCCGCGCAGCTCGAGCTGTTCAACCACCGGTTCATGCAGGTGGCGGAACAGATGGGCACCGTGCTGCAGGCAACGGCCGTCTCGGTCAACATCCGCGAGCGGCTCGATTTCTCGTGCGCGTTGTTTGACGCTGCGGGGGCGCTCATCGCGAACGCGCCGCACATGCCGGTCCACCTCGGTTCCATGGGCGCGAGCGTGCGCGCCGTCATTGCGGCGAATGCGGGCGAGTTCCGCCCCGGGCGCGCCTGGCTGCTGAACGCGCCCTACGCAGGCGGAACCCACCTGCCGGACATCACCGTCGTGAGTCCGGTCTACGCGGGCGGCCGCCCGGAACCGTCCTTCTTCGTCGCCTCGCGAGCGCACCACGCAGACATCGGCGGCATCACGCCGGGCTCGATGCCGCCGGCCTCGCGCACCATCGCGGAGGAAGGGGTCGTGTTCGACAACTTCCTGCTGGTCGACGGTGGCGCGATCCGCGAAGCGGCGCTGCGTGACGGCCTCGCGCGCGGGCCGTGGCCGGCGCGGAACCCCGACCAGAACGTCGCCGACCTCAAGGCGCAACTCGCCGCGAACGCGCGCGGCGCCGCCGAGCTCGCGGCGCTCGTCGGGCGCGCGGGCTACGACACGGTCGTCAACTACATGCGGCACGTCCAGGACAATGCCGAGGCCTGCGTGCGCGACGTCATCGGCCGGCTCGGCGACGGCCGGCTGCGCTACGAAATGGACGATGGCAGCGCCGTCGAGGTCCGGGTCGTGGTCGATCGCGAGCACAGGAGCGCCGTCGTCGACTTCGCCGGCACGTCGCCGCAGCAGCCTGGCAACTTCAACGCCCCGCTTGCGGTCTGCACCGCCGCGGTCCTCTATGTGTTCCGCACGCTGGTCGACGCCGACTTCCCGCTGAACGAGGGCTGCCTGCGCCCGATTGCCATCCGCGCGCCGCGTGGGTCGATGGTGAACCCGGTTCCTCCCGCGGCGGTCGTCGCCGGCAACGTGGAGACGTCGCAATGCATCGTCGATGCCCTCTACGGCGCGCTCGGTGTGCTCGCCGCATCGCAGGGCACGATGAACAACCTCACCTTCGGCGACGCCAACCACCAGTACTACGAGACGATCGCCGGCGGCTCGGGCGCGGGACGCGGATTCGACGGCGCCTCCGGCGTGCAGACGCACATGACGAACTCGCGCCTCACCGATCCGGAGGTGCTGGAGAGCCGGCACCCCGTGCTGGTGCGCGAGTTCCGCTACCGGCGCGGTTCCGGGGGCCGCGGGCACAGTCGCGGCGGCGACGGCCTGGTGCGCGTGATCGAGTTCCGCGCGCCGATGACGGTCGCGGTCCTCTCGAATCACCGCCGGGTCGCGCCCTTCGGGCTCGCGGGCGGCGGACCGGGCGAGACGGGTGTCAACCGGCTCCTGCTCGCCGACGGCACGGCACGCGTCCTGCCGGCCTGCGCGGCCGAGAGTGTCGGGCCCGGCGACGCGATCCGGATCGAGACGCCGGGCGGCGGAGGTTACGGCTAGAGCAGTTCCGGCGGCAGGTCGAGTCCGGCGAGCACCTGCGTGAGGCCGGTGTCCGGCAGGCCCGCGAGGTTCGGACTCACCGTCTGCACGCGGCTTCCGCCAGCGCGATGGCTCACCAGCCACGCGTGGAAATGGCCCGGCCGCAACGCCGGGATGCCGACGAGGATGTTCACGATGCCCTGTTCGCGGTGGCGCTCGCGGTTCACGCGCTCGTCGCAGAGCGCGAACCAGCGGTCCCCCGGATCGCGGTCCGCGAACGCGCCGCGCTCCTCCAGCGTCGCCATGAACTCGCGCAGCTGGGCCGTCGCTCGCCGCCATGTGGCAGGCTCGTTGGGCTCGAAAACCATCCAACGGGTGCCGCGCTCGATGCTGTTGACGACGAGCAGCGCGAGGCGCTTGGCCGCGAGCGAGCGCCAGTCCGCGGCGACCGCGCCCGGACCCGCGAGCGTGCGGGCTTTCGGTACTTCCCGTCCGGGCCGGCGCACGGACTGGACGGTGTTCACGCCTACGACCGCAAGGCGGGCGCGCTGTTCATCGTCCACCGCGCAGGCCGGACGCAGTCCCGGACGCACGACGGCTTCCTCGCCGCAGGAATTCGTCCACACCGGCCAGTGCTCGGAGGCGCGCGAAAGCATGCCGGCGATGGCGCCGGACGACGCGAATTCCTCGAAGCGCCCGCGCAGCTTGTCGTACCCGAGCAGGCGCGGGAAGAACATGCACGCCGAGTCGGACGGCAGCGGCCAGTGGCGCATCTCGGCGAGCGCCTTCGTGGCGCTGTCCCACGCGAGCGGCGGATCGACGAACAGGATCCCGCGACGCTCGCGGCAGAACCGGTTGGCGACGAGCAGCGTGCTCGCGCCGACGTCCACGCCGCGCGCGAGCGGCGGGATGCACAGCAGGTTGAACCCCTCGGTTGCGTCCAGCGCGAAAAGCCCGGTGCTGCGCGCGGCCGAGCCGATGATGTCGTAATCCGTGAGCGGCGCGCCGTCGTCGGCATCCGTTCCCGAGAACACGTAGCCGGCGAGCCCGCGCGCGTCCTGGCGCGGCGTGAGGTCGGGCCTTGCGCTCGGCAGCTCGCCCGCGACGCGGGCCAGGGCGGATTCCGCCAGCACGGTCCCGACCGAACGCGGCGCATCGGGGACGACGGAGACGCGACGGTAGATCTCCTGGTCCTCGATGTGCTCGGAGCCCGGCGTGCGCACGCGCTGGATGACGAGGTTGAAGCAGTCCTCTTCGTTGTCGCCGATGCCGTCGTAGTCGATGGCGGCGCGCAGGAACTCGCGAGTGCCGGGTGCGAGCGCCTCGAGCACGAGCACGCCGTCGCCCGCGGGCAGCCGGATCGTGCAGCAGCGCGCGCCGTTCGTGACGCGCACGACAATCGCCGTGCGGCCGCCGTTCTCGAAGTACTGCTCGACGGAGTACGACAGCGTTGACGGCTGCCAGAGGCCGCCGAAGACGCGCTGGAACTCGTTGAAGCTGGAGATGCGGACGGGCCGGTCGACGGGACCACGCAGGCAGCGGCCGACAAAGGCCGTTATGGCCGTCGGTGCTTCAGTGATCGATTGCCCGGAGCCGGATTCTTCTTGAACCTGGATGCCGGCCAGTCGTTCCGTCTCGGCTGACTCCCCCAGCACCCGCGCAGATTATCATGAACGGGCATGGCAGGCGGCTCGACCCACTGGCGGCTCGGTTTCACGCTCTCTCTCACGACGGCCGCGCTGTGGGGACTGCTGCCGATCGCGCTCAAGGTCGTGCTCGAGTCCATGGACGCGTACACGATCGTGTGGTGGCGGTTCGCGGTCGCGATGGCCGGGCTCGGCGCGTTCCTCGCCTGGCGCGGCGAACTTCCGCGGATCCGCGGCGCGGGCGGTGCGGCGATTACGCTGCTGGCGGTGGCGACGCTTACGCTGACCGGAAACTTCGTCCTCTACCTCGTCGCGCTCGACCACGCGACACCGTCTGTGACGCAGGTCGTGATCCAGCTCGCGCCGCTGCTGCTGCTGGTCGGCGGCGTGCTCATCTTCCACGAGCGGATGGCCGCGGCGCAGTGGGCAGGCTTCGTGATCCTCGCCGCGGGGCTCGTGCTGTTCTTCAACGATCGGCTGCCGGAATTGCTGCGCCCGGCCGAAGGGCTCGGGCTCGGCGTCGCGCTCACGGTCGCGGCCGCCGTCTCCTGGGCGGCCTACGGGCTCGCGCAGAAGCAGTTGCAGCGCCACTTCTCGGCGCAGCAGGTGCTGTTCGTCATCTATTCCGGCGCGACCGTCCTTCTGCTGCCGACTGCGACGCCGTCACAAATCATGGGGCTCGACGGGTTGCAGTTCGGCATGTTCGCATTCTGCTGCGCCAACACGCTCGCGGCCTACGGCGCCTTCGTCGAGGCGCTCGAGTGCTGGGACGTCTCCCGCGTCAGCGCCGTGATCGCGACGGCACCTTTGTTCACGATCGGCGCCATGTGGCTCGTCGAGTCGATGGGTCTCGGGCTGGTGGCGCCGGAGGGCCTCAACGCGCTCTCCGTGCTCGGCGCGCTGATGGTGGTCGCCGGATCGATCGCCTGCGCGTACAGGAGGGGACGCGCACCTTCATATTCGTAACCGTCGACAAATATGAAGGTGCGCGTCCCCTTCAATTCCCCGTACTGGCAGCCGTGTCCGTTTCTTCGTCAGGCTTCGCGAAGCGCGGGTCGCCGGCGTACTGGTCCTCGACTCCGTTCCACGTCGCGCCGGCCGGGATGGCGTTGAGCACCCTCGGGGCGGCGGCGACGATCGCCGCCAGGTCGCGGCTCTCGCCCGCACCTGGCCCGATCGAGTAGGCGATGCCTCGCGGCTCCGCCGCCATCGCGGAAACCGCCTCCCAGTCGATCGCGTGCGCGTGCTCGGCGACCTTCTTCCAGAGCGGCTGCTTCGGCTTCCTCAACTTCTGCTTCAGTTCCCTGGGCACGTCGGTCCAGTCGCGCTTGTCGTCGACGAGCGGCTCGTAGGCCTGCAGCAGGAGCTCTTCTCCGCGCCACCCGAGCAGGTAGGGCTGGTTGACGACCGTCACCTTCGTGCCGTCCGCCACCATCTCGTAGACCTGCGCGATGTCCTCCGGATAGAGGCGGATGCAGCCGGCGCTCGCGCGCATGCCGACGGCGGGCGGCTTGTTGGTGCCGTGGATCAGGTAGGTCGGCCAGCCGAGGCGCATCATGTGGCGGCCGAGCGGATTCTCGGGTCCCGGCGGCACCGTGGGCGGCAGGATGTCGCCTTCCTTCTCATGGTCCCGGCGCACCGACAGCGGCGGGGTCCACGTTGGATCCTTGACGTGCGAGACCACCTTGGTCGTGCCCTCCGGCGTCGCCCAGTCCACCTTGCCGATCCCGATCGGGTGCGTGACGACCTCGATCGGGGCGTCCTTCGGCGCATCCTTCTCCGGCTTCGGGAAGTAATAAAGGCGCATCTGCGCGAGGTTCAGCACGAGCCCCTCGCGTGGCGCGTCCGGCAGGATGAACTCGGTCGGCAGCACGATCTCGGTGCCCTCCCCGGGCAACCAGGGATCGACGCCGGGATTCGCGCGCACGAGCTCGGCGTAGCCGACATTGAACCGCCGCGCGAGATCCGCGAACGTGTCCTCGTGCTTCGCGACGGTCACCTGCACCTGGCCGACGACGTCCTGGCCGGGCGCCAGCAGGAAGCGGTGGGTCGCCTCGCCGAGCGGCAGCAGCGGTGGCGCTGGCGCCTCCGCCGCGGGCTTCTCCCCGGACTTGGGCTTCTTCCAGAGCGACTCGAACGGCGTACAGGCGGCGAGGAGCGCCGCCAGGAGCGGGATCGCAAGGCGGTATGCGGGGGGCATCATGTCCCGCGCATTATCCCCGGCCCGGCCTGCGATCACCAGATTTTCACGCGCTCCGCGGCCGGCCGCCACAGCTTGTCGCCTTCCTTGACGCCGAACGCCGCGTAGAACTC
>DATMEC010000046.1:0-4451 GCA_035557125.1 Steroidobacteraceae bacterium | reverse complement strand
GCGTCGTCAGGCTCGTCCAGCGGCCCGGCGGCCGTTACCGGCTCGACGGCCCGTCGCGCCTCCGGATACGCCTCGAGGCCACCGACGCGGCCGCGCGGATCGCTGCCGCGGATTCCCTTCTGGACGAACTCGGCGGCTGAGTCGAAAGGGACGCGCACCTTCACATTCGTGAAAGTGCGCGTCCCCTTCGATTCAGGCGGGCCGGTCGCCGTCGAGCTCGAGCACGGGGCGATCGACGAGGCTCTGCGCCGCGGTGACCGCGGCCTGCCAGCGCGGATCGCGATGGATCGGCGCCGGGCCGGCATCCCGGCCATGCAAGCGCGCGAGCCGCAATGGCGCGACCGGATCCGGCGCGGCCTGCATCGCCTCGAGCAGGGCGACGGCCGCCGCACGGTCGTTGCAGACCGGCAGCACGTCGCAGCCGGCGTCACGCGCGAGCCCGGCGCGCGCGACGATGCCGCCGAACGCCGCGGCACCCGCCATCGAGAGGTCGTCCGCGAACACCGCCCCCTTGAACCCGAGCTCGCCGCGCAGGATGCCGCGCACCCAGCGGCGGGAGAGGCTCGCGGGATTTGCGTCGATGGCCGGAAACACCACGTGGGCGACCATGACGGAAGGCAGCCCGTTCGCGATCATCCGCCGGTACGGCGCGAAATCAGCCTCTACGTCAGGCCATTCGCGCCGGTCGACCGGCAGGTCGACGTGCGAGTCCGCGGCCACCGCGCCGTGACCGGGGAAATGCTTGGCCGTCGCCGCCATGCCGGCATCGCGCATTCCGAGCATGTAGGCCACGGCGAGCTCGCCCACCGCAGCCGCGTCGGCGTGCAGCGCGCGGTCGCCGATGACGCTGCTGAGCCCGTAGTCCAGGTCGACGCAGGGCGCGAAGGACATATCGACGCCCACGGCCCGCAGTTCCGCCGCCATCAGCCAGCCCAGCTCGCGCGCGAGCGCGAGTCCCGCGGCGCGGTCGGATGCGTAGCGGCGGCCGATTTCGCGCAGCGGCGGCAACCGCGTGAACCCTTCGCGAAATCGCTGGACCCGCCCGCCTTCCTGGTCCACGGCCACCAGCAGTGCCGGCGACCGGACCGCATGCACGTCGGCCACCAGGCGCGCAAGCTGTTCCGGGCTCTCGTAGTTGCGCGCGAACAGGATCACGCTGCCCACGTGCGGATGCCGGAGCAGGTCGCGCTCCTCGGGCTCGAGCGCGATGCCGGCGAGGTCGACCATGACCGGGCCCAGCGTCATGCGGCCGGCTCGAAGAGCGCGATGGACTCGACGTGGGATGTGTGCGGGAACATGTCCATGATTCCGGCGGTCACGAAGCGATACCGATGTTCTCGCACCAGTATGCCTGCGTCGCGCGCTAGCGTCCCCGGGTGGCAGGACACGTAGACGATCCTCCGTGGCCGCGAAGCTGTCGCCGCCGGCAGCACTTCGCGCGCGCCGGCGCGCGGCGGGTCGAGCAGCACCAGGTCGTATGCGGCGCGCGCCCAGGCACCTGCCGGGTCTGCCGCGGCGAGGTCGGCGACGTGGAACGCGGCGTTGGTGATGCCGTTCCGCCCGGCGTTGGCCTGGGCGCGTGCGACCAGGCCCGCGTCGCCCTCGACGCCGTCCACGCTCGCGGACATGAGCGCGAGCGGCAGGCTGAAATTCCCGAGACCGCAAAACAGGTCGAGCGCACGGTTGGACGGCACCGGCGCGAGGAGCGCGATGGCACGCTCCACCATCAACCGGTTGAGGGGACCGTTGACCTGCACGAAATCCGTGGGCTCGAACTCGATGCCCGCCGTCAGACCCGGGAGCTCGTAGCGCAGCGGCACGGACGGCGGTGACAGCGGCGTGACGGTGTCGAGTCCGCCACGCTGCAGGTAGAGCACGACGCCGTGCGTTGACTCGAAAGCCGCGAGCTTCGCCCGGTCGCCCGGCGTCAGGTCTTCGAGGATGCGCAGCACGAGCGCGGTCGCGTTCTCGCCGACGGCCACTTCGACCTGCGCGACGCGTCGCCGGATGTCGAGCGTGCCGACGAGTTCGGCGAGGGGAGTGATCAGCGCGCCGACCGGCGGCGCCAGCACTTCGCAGGACGCGAGGTCGGCGAGCAGCGGACTGCCGCGTTCCCGGAACCCGACCAGCACCTTGCCCTTCTTGTCGACGAACTTGCAGCCGAGACGGGCCCGCCGCCGGTACGACCAGCCCGGTCCCACGAGCGGCGCCAGCCAGGTTTCCGGCGCCACGCCGCCAATGCGCTCGAACGCGTCGGCGACGATGCGCGCCTTGGCCGCGAGCTGGGCGTTGCGGTCGAGATGCTGCAGCGAGCAGCCGCCACAGGTGCCGAAATGGCGGCAGCGCGGCGCGACGCGCTCGGCCGACGCGCGGTGGATCTCGACGACCGCCGCTTCGTCGTGGCGCCGCTGGCGGCGCGTCCGCCGGAAAGAGACCGATTCGCCCGGCAACGCGCCGTCGACGAACACGGCCTTGCCGCCGACGTGCGTGACGCCGCGCCCCTCGTGGTCCAGCGACTCGATGTCGGCGGTTTCAACCGCTGCCGCGGGCTTCACGCGCGGACCCACGCGGCGTCGTACTGGCGCCAGTGCGGCTCCGCGCGCTCCTGGAGCCAGGTCCGCACGCGTTCGGTTTCCGCGTCGTATTCCGCGGGGCGGAGCCTGCCGCGCACCAACTGGAAGCGCAGCCAGACGAGGTAAGTGTTGAGCACGTCGGTCTCGCAGTAGCCGCGGATCTCGGCAACCCGGCCCGCCTTCCAGAAATCGAATACCTGCTCACCGCTCATCCCGAGCTTGCCGGGCAGGCCGAGCAGCAACGCCGCGTGCTCGAGGCTCGCGCGTCCTCGCCCCTGGTAGGCCGACAGCACGTCCATGAGGTCGAGGTGCCGCGCGTGGTAGCGGTTCAGGTAGTTGTTCCACTTGAAGTCGCGATCGTCCTCGCCGGTATCCCAGTAGGTCGGCGAGGCAATGCCGTGCTTGAGCATGCGGTAGTGCAGCACCGGCAGGTCGAAGCCCGACCCGTTCCAGGAGACGAGGGTCGGCCGCAGCTTTTCCAGCCCGCCGAAGAAGCGCCGCACCAGGTCGTCCTCGCTGCTGTCCACGGCGCCGAGGCTCCAGACCTGCAACTGGTCCTCGCTGCGAAGGACCGTCGAGATGGCGACCACGCGGTGCTGCTCGAGTGGCAGGAAGGATGAACCGGTTTCCTCGGTGCGCGCGGCGAGCATCTGCGCGGCGACCGAAAGATCGTCGCCGTCGATGCCTTGCCTGCGCCCGAACTCGGCATCCGGCACGGTCTCGATGTCGAACACCAGGCAATCGGCGCCGCCGGTCATGCGCCCTTCCTAATCAGCACCGCGAAGGCCACCACGAGCCCGGCCTCGTCGGTGAGGCTCACGTGCCCGTCCCCGGCCCCCAGGCTGTCGGCGACGGCGCGGCCGCGCGCGGAGAATATGACCTGCGGCCTGCCGCGAAAATCCGGCAGGAAGCCGAAGTCGCGGATCCACACGCCGTGCCTGAATCCCGTGCCCAGCGCCTTCGAGATCGCCTCCTTGGCGGCGAATCGCATGGCGAGAAAGCGCGCGGGACGGCGGCCAGGATCGAACAGCCGCCGCTCCTCGGGCATCAGCAGGCGATCCACGAAATGCTCCCCGAAGCGCCGGTACGTCGCCTCGATTCGCTCGACCTGGACGAGGTCGGTGCCGACGCCGAAGATCACGTGGAGCCGCGGGCGCCGACCATGAGCCGCTTCATCTCGGCGACCGCGGGCCCGAGCCCGCTCATGACCGCGCGCGAGACGATGGCGTGGCCGATGTTGAGCTCGGCAAGCTCCGGGATGGAAGCCACCGTCTGCACGTTGTGATAGTCGAGCCCATGACCGGCATTGACGACGAGGCCGGCCGCGGCGGCGAGCCGGGCGGCATCTGCGATGCGAGTGAACTCGCGCGCACGGTCCGCACCCCGTGCCTCGGCGTAAGCGCCGGTGTGCAGCTCGACCGCCGGCGCGCCGGCGCGCGCCACGGCCTCGACCTGCGCGGCATCGGGGTCGATGAAGATCGACACGCGGATTCCGCCTGCCGCGAGCCGCCGGCAGGCTTCGGCGACCGTTCCGGCCTGCGCCGCAACGTCGAGCCCGCCCTCCGTCGTCACCTCGGTGCGCTTCTCCGGCACCAGGCAGACATCCGGCGGAAGCAGGTCGAGCGCGATCGCGATCATCTCGGCGGTCGCCGCGATCTCGAGGTTCATGCGCGTCTGCAGGGCGGCCCGCATCGCGCGCACGTCGCGGTCCTGGATATGACGGCGGTCCTCGCGCAAGTGCAGGGTGATGCTGTCCGCGCCCCACTGTTCCGCGACGAGCGCGGCGTGCAGCGGGTCCGGCGAGCGGCCGCCGCGCGCCTGCCGGAGCGTCGCCACGTGGTCGATGTTGACGCCCAGCAGCAGTGTCTTTCCGGTCAT
>DATMEC010000045.1:0-4751 GCA_035557125.1 Steroidobacteraceae bacterium | reverse complement strand
ACGACCTCGGTCCGGCGTTCCGCGGCGAAGCGCCCTGGCCGCGCACGGAGTTCATCTACTGGACCGATGACGGCAACGTCGCGGCGCTGCGCTACAACAACTGGAAGATGGTGTTCATGGAACAGCGGAGCCACGGCTTCGACGTCTGGCAGGAACCATTCGTGACACTGCGCCTGCCCAAGCTGTTCAACCTGCGCAGCGATCCCTTCGAGCGGGCGGACCACGAGGGCATGGGCTACGGCCAGTGGCGCATCGACCGCGCCTACCTCATTGCGCCCGCAGGTGCCGTCGTGGGCCAATGGCTGCAGAGCTTCAGGGAGTACCCGCCGCGCCAGAAGCCGGGCAGCTTCAACCTCAATCACGTCATGGAAGCGATGTCCAAGCCCGCGAACAACTGACGCTCGATAGGGGCTGGACAAGGATGGATAATCGGGCCGCACGCCCACCGGTGCGGCCCGGGTTTTTTTGGAGGCCAGTCATGGACCGAATTCCCCCGTTCACGACGTCGCTTGCAATCCTGGTCGCGACGCTGGGTTTCTGCTCCACGGCGCAGGCCGCCGACCCGTTGCCCTCATGGAACGAGGGCGCGGCGAAGCAATCGATCGTCAAGTTCGTCGAGGGCGTGACGCGCGAGGGTTCCCCGGACTTCGTGCCAGTTCCCGAACGCATCGCGACCTTCGACAACGACGGCACGCTCTGGTCGGAACAGCCGCTCTACGCGCAGTTGTTCTTCCTCATGGACCGGGTCAAGGCGATGGCCCCCCAGCATCCCGAATGGAAGACCCAGGAGCCTTTTGCAACGGTGCTCAAGGGCGATCCGCGCGGCATCACCGCGGGCGGCGAAGCCGGGGTCGCAGCCCTGCTGACGGCGACGCATTCCGGGATGACCACCGACGAGTTCAGCCGCTCGGTCAGCGACTGGATCGCGGCCGCCAGGCATCCGAAGACCGGTCAGCCGTTCACGGCCATGGTCTACAAGCCGATGCTCGAGCTCCTGGACTACCTGCGCGCGAACGGGTTCAAGACCTTCATCGTCTCGGGCGGCGGCATCGAGTTCATGCGGCCATGGACCGAGAAGGTCTACGGCATCCCGCCCGAGCAGGTGATCGGCTCGAGCGGCGGCCTCAAGTTCGAGATGCAGGACGGCAGGTACGTACTCCACAAGTTGCCCAACCTCGTGCTCAACGACGACAAGGACGGCAAGCCGGTCGGCATCCAGCGCCACATCGGGCGCCGCCCGATTGCGGCCTTCGGCAACTCCGACGGTGACCTGCAGATGCTGCAATGGACCTGCCATTCAACGGGCCTGCGCCTGTGCCTGTACGTGCACCACACCGATGGCAAGCGCGAGTGGGCCTATGACCGCGGTTCGCACATCGGCAAGCTCGACAAGGGGCTCGACGAGGCCAAGCTGCGCGGCTGGACCGTCGTCAGCATCAAGGACGACTGGAACAGGGTCTTCGCGTTCGAGTGAGAGAGAAGGCCACAGAAAAGCCGTTCGGCTAAAAGTGGATTGCCGTCGCCGTGATCGCGCTCGCGGCGATACTGCTCGCGTTACATGGTCGGCACGCGCGGCAAGGGAGGCCTCTCGACGGGCACGAATCACCTCGGCTTCAGGTTGGTGAAGCCGGTAACACGTTGATTTAGGTCACTTCGGCCGCCGACCCCCTTTCACGGGCGGTCCTGCAGGTCTAGTCTCCCCGCTGCGTCATTTCGGTTTCGGGGAGGAATCGATCATGGGCCGCGCCATTGCCTACCTGTACGGTATTGCCTGCTACGTCCTGTTCCTGGGCACGTTTCTCTACGCGATCGGCTTCGTCGGCAACTTCGTCGTTCCCAAGTCGATCGACTCCGGCGTGCCGGGGCCGTTCGGCGCGTCGCTCCTCATCAACGCCGTGCTGCTCGGCATCTTCGCCGTCCAGCACAGCGTCATGGCGCGTCCCGGATTCAAGGCCGTGTGGACCCGGGTGGTTCCCAAGTCGGTGGAGCGCAGCACCTATGTGCTGCTCGCGAGCCTCGCCCTCGTCCTGCTGTTCTGGCAGTGGCGCCCGATGACGGACGTCGTCTGGCAGGTGAACAACGAAATGCTGAGGATGGCCCTGTGGGGGCTGTTCGCCATCGGCTGGCTGATCGTGCTGACCAGCACGTTCCTCATCAACCACTTCGACCTGTTCGGGCTCCGCCAGGTGCACCTCAATTCGCGCGGCGTGCCGTACACCGAACTGCCGTTCCGCGTCGTTCTCTACTACCGCCTGGTTCGGCACCCGCTCTACCTGGGCTTCCTGATCGCGTTCTGGTCGACGCCCCTGATGACGGTCGGCCATCTCGTGTTCTCGATCGCGACGACGGCCTACATCCTGGTGGCGATCCAGCTCGAGGAACGCGACCTGGTGAAGTTCCACGGCCCTGCCTACGTGGAGTACCGCCGGCGCGTGTCGATGATCCTGCCGATCCCGAAGTAGCGTTGAACTTGTCGAATCGGGGCTTCTCCATACGACTGGATGGCAAGGAACAGCCAACAGGAGACCCACGATGCCGTCAAAAGCCAGGATCACGCCTTGCCTGTGGTTCGACAACCAGGCGCTCGAGGCGGCCAGGTACTACGTCAAGATCTTCAAGAACTCGAAGATCCGGAAGATCGCCTACTACGGCGAGGCCGGGCGTGAGCAGCACGGCCAGAAGCCCGGTTCCGTACTGATCGTCGAGTTCGAGCTGCACGGACGGCCGTTCACGGCCCTGAACGGCGGCCCGGTCTTCAAGTTCAACGAGGCGGTCTCCCTGCAGGTGCGCTGCAAGGACCAGAAAGAGGTCGACTACTACTGGAAGAAGCTGGGCGCCGGCGGCGACCCCGCGGCGCAGGTCTGCGGCTGGCTCAAGGACAAATACGGCCTGTCCTGGCAGATCGTGCCGGATGCCGTCACGAAGCTCCTCAGCGACCACAAGTCGGTCAGGTCGCAGCGCGCATTCGCTGAAATGCTGACGCAGAAGAAGCCCAACATCGCTGCCATACAGAAAGCCTACGACGGCTGATACCCTTAGGGGATGGCGGGAGACGCGAGCCTGTTCGTGCTGCTCTTCGGCGTGCCGTCACTACTCCTGGCGGTCGTCTTCGCGGCCGTGGCCGTAAAAGCCCCGCGCGGCGGCGCCGTCCTGTGCGGCCTCTTGCTGGCGTCCGTCGCGCCGCTGCTTTTCGGAATCGAGCGCGCCACCTACATGAAGGGAGCCGGCATCTGGTTCACCCTGTCCGTCGCCATCGCTACGATAGGCCTCCTCATCGCGCTGGTCGGCCTGATCCGCAAGCGGCGCAAGCCTGAAACCACGGCCGGGGAAAGCTGATGGACATGAAGCTGCTCGCGACTATTTTCGCCTCGGTTTTCGTCGCCGAGCTCGGCGACAAGACGCAGCTCGCGACCCTGCTGTTTGCCGCGGACCAGGCGGTCAGCAAGCTGACGGTTTTCCTGGCGGCGTCTGCCGCCCTCGTCCTTGCGACCGGAATCGGCGTTCTGGCCGGTGGCTTCGTTTCCGGGCACGTGAGTCCCGCCGTGCTGAAGTACGTGGCCGGCGCCGGCTTTATCGTGATCGGCGTCTGGACTTTGCTGAGGGCCTGAGCCATGAGAACCCAATTGCAAAAGGCCGCGGCGTTTCGCGCGCTGCACGCGCGGCCGGACGCTTTCATCATCCCGAATCCCTGGGATGTCGGCACGGCGAAGATGCTTGCGAAGCTCGGCTTCGAGGCGCTCGCGACGACGAGCGCGGGATTCGCGTTCTCGGCCGGCGTGCCGGACAACCAGGTCGGGCGGGAGCGGATGCTCGCGCACGTGACCGAGATCGCCGCGGCGACTGACCTGCCGGTGAGCGCGGACCTCGAGAACGGCTTCGGCGACGAATTGAAGACCGTTGCGGAGACGATCCGGCGCGCAGTGGCTACCGGCATCGTCGGCGGATCGATCGAGGACTCCATCGACCGGCCGGGCGAGAAGGTCTACGAGATCGCGCATGCGACGGATCGCGTTCGCGCCGCAGTCGAGGCGAAGCGCGACCTGCCCTTCCCCTTCACGCTCACGGCGCGCGCCGAGAACTACCTCGTCGGCATCCCGGACCTCGCGGACACGATCAGGCGCCTGCAGGCCTACCAGGAAGCAGGCGCGGACGTGCTGTACGCGCCGTGCATCACCACCCGCGAGGAGATCACGGCGATCGTGAAGTCCGTGGACCGGCCGGTGAACTTCCTCATGGGCACGCAACCGGAGCGCTTCACGCTCGCGGAGCTGTCCGCGATGGGCGTGCGGCGCGTGAGCGTCGGCAGCGCGCTCTCCGCAGCCGCGCTCGGCGCCTTCCTGCGTGGCGCGCGCGAGATGCGCGAGACGGGCACGTTCACCTACACCGCCGAAGCCGCCGGCTTTGGCGAGATCAGCAAGCTGTTGAGCTAGCCCCAGGAGAAGTGCCATGTGCGATGACCTTGCATTCGACGACATGATCGAGCACAACCTGCGTCAGGGCGGGCTCTCCCGCAGGGAGCTCGGATCGCTCGCCCTGGGCGCCGGGCTCGCGTTCGCGCTGCCGCGCGCGGCCAACGCCGCGGAAACGACGGAATCCGAGGTCGAGATCAAGACCCCGGACGGCACGACGGATGCGTATTTCGCGCATCCCGCATCCGGCCAGCACGCGGCCGTGCTGGTCTGGCCCGACATCTTTGGCCTTCGCCCCGCGTTCCGGCAGATGGGCAAGCGACTGGCCGAGTCCGGCTACAC
>DATMEC010000044.1:0-10667 GCA_035557125.1 Steroidobacteraceae bacterium | reverse complement strand
CCAGAAACAGGTGCCGATCCTGGCCGCCCTGGCCCAGTCCACGAGGCTCCAGATCCTCGACCGGGTCTCCGCAGCCGGGCCGGAGGGGGTTGCGGCGGGCGAGATCGCCCGGTCGCTGCGTTGTCCCGCCTCGACGCTGTCGTTCCACCTCAAGGAGTTGAGCCGCACCGGGGTGCTCGAGGGCCGCCCGGAAGGCCGGTTCATCCATTACTCGCTGCGGCGTCCTGCCTTGCAGGCCCTGGCCGGCTATATCGCAGGCCTCGCGGGCGCGACCCGCAACGGCCGCAGCCGGAAAGGGGCGGGCTCCAAGGCGCTGCGGCGCACCCGCGCACGAGCCGCCGGGCAGCTCACGTTCTTCGGGGACTGACGGCCGCGGGCTAGTTGCGCACGAGGTGCGCGACGAAATCGTCCACCGGCGTCGCGTCGAGCCGGGCGGTATCCGCGAACAGCGCCTCGATGCGTCGGCACTGCTTTTCCGGGAAGACGGCAGGCAGCGAGGCGCGGAACTTCTCGACCAGCTGAGGGTAGCCTTCGGCACGCCGGCGGCGATGGCCGATCGGGGCGTCCACGTGAATGCGTGCCGTGCTCGTTCCGTCCTTGAAGAAGACCTGGATTGCGTTGCCGATGAAGCGCTTGTCCGCAGCGTAGTAGTCTGCCGTGAACTGCGGGTTCTCTCGCACTTCCATGCGCGCGCGCAGCGCGTCCACGCGCGGGTCGGCAGCCACGGCGTCCTCGTAGTCCGCAGCCGTCAGCCGTCCGTGGATCAGCGGGATCGCGACCATGTACTGGATGCAGTGGTCGCGGTCAGCGGGATTCGCGAGCGGGCCGGTCTTGTCGATGATGCGCACGCCCGGTTCCTGCGTCTCGATCACGATGCGCTCGATCGCGTCGAACCGATCCCTTACCTCCGGATGCAGGCGCATCGCGCACTCGACCGCCGTCTGCGCATGGAACTCGGCCGGGAAGCTGATCTTGAACAGCACGTTCTCCATGACGTAGCTGCCGAAGCCCTGCTTGTAGACGAACGGGTTGCCGCGGAACAGGACGTCGTAGAAGCCCCACTTCGGCGCGGTGAGCGCCGAGGGATAACCCATCTCGCCCCGCAGCGCGATCAGCGCGTGCCGCACGCCGCGGCTGGTGGCATCGCCCGCGGCCCAGCTCTTGCGCGAGCCCGTGTTGGGCGCGTGGCGGTAGGTCCTGAGCGCGCCGCCGTCGATCCAGGCGTTCGAGACCGCGTTGACGACCTGCTCTTCGGTGCCGCCCAGCATGGCGGTCACCACCGCGGTCGTCGCCACGCGCACCAGGATCAC
This sequence comes from Steroidobacteraceae bacterium, assembly GCA_035557125.1. Classification (GTDB taxonomy): domain Bacteria; phylum Pseudomonadota; class Gammaproteobacteria; order Steroidobacterales; family Steroidobacteraceae; genus SCUD01. The sequence continues at coordinate 9,357 of DATMEC010000044.1, read as the reverse complement.
GTGGTCGAGGCCGACGCGGTTGTAGGCGTTCTCGAGCGCCGTGATGCCCTGGATTTCGTGCGCCTTGACCATGGCCGTGAGCAGGTCGCGGACGGTCGGCGCCGGGCGGCCCTCGGCGGCCGCCTTGCGCGCCTGCCAGTCTGCGACCGCGAGGATGCCGCCAAGGTTGTCGGATGGATGTCCCCATTCGGCGGCGAGCCAGGTGTCGTTGAAGTCGAGCCAGCGGATCATGGCGCCGACGTTGAAGGCGGCCTGCATTGGATCGAGCTCGAAGCTGGTCCCCGGCACGCGTGCACCGCCGGCCATCGTCGCGCCTGGCACCACCGGCCCGAGCATGCGCGTGCAGGCGGGGAAGGAGAGCGCCTGGAAGCCGCAGGCGAGCGTGTCCATCAGGCAGTAGCGCGCGGTCTCGAAGGCAACGTCGCTCGTGATGCGCGCGTCCCGTGCGTAGCGCGCAATGTCGATGAGCACGCGATCGGGCTCGGGCCGCTCGGCCGAGCGGATGTCGTGGTGGGTCATTTTCTGCGACTACCTCTGGTCGGGGGGCGGGACCTTGCGCGGTTCCGGCCCGGTGTAGTTGGCGCTCGGACGGATGATCTTCCCGTCGGCGCGCTGCTCGATCACGTGCGCGGCCCAGCCAGTCGTGCGGGAGATGACGAAGAGCGGCGTGAACATCGGCGTCGGCACGCCCATGCGGTTGTAGGCCACAGCGCTGAACCAGTCGAGGTTCGCGAACATGCGCTTGATGTCCCACATCACCGACTCGATGCGCTCGGCAATCCGGTACAAGCGGAACTCGTTGGACTCCGCCGCGAGCATTTCCGCCACGCGCTTGATCACGACGTTGCGCGGGTCGGCCACGGTGTACACGGGATGGCCAAAGCCGATGATGACTTCTTTCGCGGCGACTCGCGCGCGGATGTCGGCTTCGGCGGCGTCGTCGTCCGCGTACCGCTGCTGGATCTCGAGCGCGACCTCGTTGGCGCCGCCGTGCTTCGGCCCGCGCAGGGCGCCGATCGCGCCCGTGATGCAGGAGTGCATGTCGGAGCCGGTGCCCGCGATGACGCGCGCGGTGAAGGTCGACGCATTGAATTCGTGCTCGGCGTAGAGGATCAGCGAAGTGTGCATCGCGCGCACCCAGCTCGCCGGCGGCGGCTTGCCGTGCAGCATGTGCAGGAAATGGCCACCCGCCGAGTCGTCGTCCGTCTCGACGTCGATGCGCTTCCCGGTGCGGGCAAAGTGATACCAGTAGCAAAGCATGGACCCGGTCGATGCGACCAGCCGGTCGGCGACGTCGCGTGCCTCCTCGACGGCGTGTGACGGATCCTCGGGCGCCTCGCAACCGAGCGCAGACACGCCCGTCCGCAGCACGTCCATCGGGTGAGCCGTCGCCGGAATTTGCTCGAGCTCGACGCGAAGCCGCGTGGAGAGGCCGCGCAATCCCTTCATGCGGCGCTTGTAGGTGGCAAGTTCGGCGGGATTCGGCAGCTTTTCGTGAATGAGGAGATAGGCAATCTCCTCGAATTCACAGGACTCCGCGATGTCGAGGATGTCGTAGCCGCGGTAGTGCAGGTCGTTGCCGCTGCGGCCCACGGTGCAGATCGCCGTGTTGCCGGCGACGACGCCGGAGAGGGCAACGGACTTCTTCGGCTTGAAGCCGGCCGGGCTCGCACCGTCATTGCTCATGCCTTGCGCTCCTTGCCGCGGCTGAACAGCTCGTCGAGCTTGCGCTCGTACTCGTGATACCCGAGCACATCGTAGAGTTCGGTGCGTGACTGCATGAGGTCGACTACGGCTTTCTGCGTGCCGTCGCGGCGGATTGCGGCGTAGACGTCGAGTGCGGCGCGGCTCATCGCGCGGAAGGCCGACAGCGGATAGAGGACGAGCCGTACGCCGGCGCCGCCGAGCTCCTGGGTGGTGAAGAGGGGCGTGCGGCCAAACTCGGTGATGTTCGCGAGCACCGGTATCTTAAGCACGCGCGTGAACTCGCGGTACTCGTCGAGCGTCGTCAACGCTTCGGCGAAGATCATGTCCGCACCCGCCTCGACATAGGCGGCGGCACGGTCGATGGCAGCCGCCTGGCCCTCGACGGCGTGCGCATCGGTACGGGCCATCACGACGAAAGTGTCGTCGCCCCGCGCGTCGACTGCGGCGCGGATACGATCGACCATCTCGGTCGCGGGGACGAGCTCCTTGCCGGGGCGGTGCCCGCAGCGCTTGGCCTGGACCTGGTCCTCGAGGTGCATGCCGGCAGCGCCCGCACGGGCGAGCTCACGCGTCGTGCGCGCGATAGAGAACGCCGCCCCGAACCCGGTGTCCGCGTCGACCAGGAGCGGAAGTGCCGTCGCGCCGCACACGCGTCGCACGTCTTCGCACACGTCATTGAGGCCCGTGATGCCGAGGTCCGGCAGCCCAAAGGATGCGTTCGCGACGCCGGCGCCCGACAGGTAGATCGCGCGAAAGCCGGATTTCTCGGCGAGCAGCGCGCTGTAGGCATTGATCGTGCCGGCGACCTGCAACGGCCGCTCGGCCTCGACGGCATTTCGCAGCCGCCGGCCCGGGGAAGGTTCCGTCATTCCGATATGATACATCGCGATGACGAAATTCGATTTCAGGCCGATCCGCGTCCTGATCCTCGCATGCTGGACTGGTGTGGCTGGCGCGTCGGAGTGCGACTCGCTCGCCTCGTTGGACTGGCTGCTCGGCGAGTGGCTCGCCGAGGGCAGCAAGACCACCTGGCGCGAGAGCTGGACGGCGATCGGACCGAAGACCTGGGAGGGCCGGGGCGTCGAGGCCTCGAAGTCGGATCCCGGCGCGCAGAGTTCGGAAGAACTGCGAATCGTCGAGATGGACGGAAGCGTCTTCTATCTCGCCAAGGTCACGCACAACGAGCTGCCGATTCCGTTCCGGCTCGTCGAGTGCGGCGACGGCCGGCTCGTCTTCGCCAATCCGGCCCACGACTTTCCCCGGCGCCTGGACTACGAGCGCCAGCCCGACGGACGACTGCAGGTGCGTGTCAGCGGCGGCGCCGACAAGGGATTCACGCTCGACTTTGCGCGCCAGCCATCCGCGTCGCCGGATGCCGCGGCCGTGCTGGCTGCGGAAGACGCCCGGTTTGGGGCGATGGTCGCCGCCGATGCCGAGGCCATGCGCCGTTCCTTCGCCGAGGATCTCGCATACGTTCATTCAACGGGCCGGGTCGTGAACCGCGACCAGCTGATCGACGAGATACGGGACGGCAAGCTGCTCTATCGAGCGATCAAACCCTCGGAGCGCCAGGTCGATCTCATGGGACCCGATGCCGCCGTCGTGCGCGGACTGGCCCGCATTGAGGCGTCCGCCGATGCAAAGCCGGCCGAGTTCCAGGCACGTTACCTCGCGATTTACGCGCGGGACGGCGGCACCTGGCGCCTGCGCGCCTGGCAGTCCCTACGCTTACCCTGACCCCGGTGGCAAAATAGCCGGCATCACTCGTGCCATGGAGGATCCGCAGATGAGCAAGGGCATGGACAAGAAGCGCGAAGACAAGAAGAAGCCGCAGCACACGAAGGACGAGAAGCGCGCGCTGAAGCGCGAGAAGAAGCGCCAGAAGGGACTGATGTAACGGCCGCTGCATGAAAGCGTATGTCATCGCACAGATCGACGTGCAGGACCCGGTCCGCTATGCCGACTACGTCAAGCTGACGCCCGGGACGATCGAGCAGTTCGGCGGGCGATTCATCGCGCGGGGAGGGCGGGCGGAGAAGCTCGAGGGCGACATCGCGGTCAACCGCGTCGTGGTGCTCGAGTTCCCGAGTTACCAGCAGGCCAAGGCGTGGTACGAATCGGATGGTTACCGCGTCGCGATGGCGATCCGCCGAAGCTCTTCGAAGGGCAGCCTGATCCTGGTCGAGGGAACGCCCTAGGCCGGGCTGCGGCTGCGCTGCCGACGGAGCACGAGGCCTGCCGCGGCGCCGACGATCGCTCCGATCAGATGCGCCTGCGGAACCACCGCGGCGCGCAGGACTTCGTGCACAGGAAAGCTGCCGTCCCACGGCTGCTCGAGGAGAACCTTTACTGTGCCGCCGATGAGCGCGGCAACCGGCAGCCAGCGCGCGCGGCCGGTCGTCGCCGCGATCCACACGACGCATCCCGCGAAGAACAGCGCATGCAGCACGCCCGACAGGCCCCTGTACCAGTGCAACTCGGGCAGGGCCACCAGGAACAGGATCGAGATCAGGATCGGCGCGATGCCCAGGATCCCGAAGAAGGCACGCCCCGTCAGGCGATCCGCGAACAGGCGGCCGATCAGTACCAGGGCTACGCAGTTCAGCAGCGCGTGCAGGAAGCCGAGATGCACGACGTGTCCTGTCAGGAGCCGCCACGGCTCGCGTGCCGCGAGCGCGCGGCGGTACTCGAACATCCCGGCCGGCAGGAAGAGTTCGGCGGCCAAGACCGCCGTCACGACGAGCGACAGGCCGGCATTGACGGACAGACGCATGGCGGGTCCCTTGCGCTAGGCTGTGACGCATTATGGAGCCAAAGCTGTTTGCCCTCCTGATCGGCCTGCAGCGGGACCAAGTTCGTCGATGAAAAGCCTTTCCGGAAGCTGCCTGTGCGGCGACGTCCGCTTCGAGGTCGGCGGGCCATTCCCGAAGCTCTACCAGTGCCATTGCTCGCTGTGCCGCAAGCAAGGCGGCTCGACGTCGAACACGGGGCTCATCGTCGCGGCCGACAAGTTTCGCTGGCTGTCGGGTGAGGCAGCGACCGGCCATTGGCAGCGCTCGAGCGGGTTCCGGTCGTGGTTCTGCCTGCGTTGCGGGTCGACCTTGCCGAATCCGTTGCGTGACACGGGCTTCATCTGGGTGCCGGCGGGTGCGCTCGATGACGACGGGCAGCTCGAGGTCGGCGCGCAGTTGTTTCTGGCATCCAAGGCCCACTGCGATCGGCCGCGCGCGGACGGATTGCAGTACGCCGAAGCGCCACCGCTGACGGAACTCATCGCCTTGCTGCATGATGGTCGACAGTGAGGGCAGGTACATGAGCGAACTCGCCGAACGGGTGTCATCGAGGCTAAGGAATTCGCAGACGCTGCGGCTCGTGACCGTCGGGATCCTCGTGTTGCTCTTGCAGATTCCGGTCGCCATGATCGGTGGGCTCGTGTCCGAACGAAAGGATCGGGGCGAGGAGGCCGCAGCAGAGGTTTCCGCGAAGTGGGGCGGCCGCCAGCTGCTCTCCGGGCCGATGATCGTCGTGCCGTACCTGCACAAGTGGACCGAAGTCAGCAGGAACGGACAATCCGTCGAGCGGACCGGCTATCGCCATGCGAGCTTCCTGCCGGATGAGCTCCAGATCGATGCAAACGCGACATCCGAGATCCGCAAGCGCGGCATCTTTGCCGTGCCCGTTTACCGTCTCGATCTCACGGTCGTCGGGCGCTTCTCGCCGCCGGAACTGCCGCAGCTCGCGCTCGATCCCGCATCGATGGCGTGGGACCGGGCCCAGCTGGTGGTCGGCATTGCGGACACGCGCGCGATCCAACAGGCGACCGCCGTCACCTGGAACGGAAAGTCGGTCCCGTTCGGCCCCGGCACCGCCGGTCAGCAGGTCGTCACCGAAGGCATCCAGGCGCCTGTCGGAGCGGGGTTCGAGGCTGGGCCCGTGGAGTTCTCGTTTCCGCTCGTCGTCAATGGCAGCCAGGCCATCCGTTTCACGCCGTTTGGAAAGGCAACCGCAGTCACTCTGAAATCAAACTTTCCGCATCCGAGCTTCCAGGGAAACTGGCTGCCGACGGAGCGGGCGGTCACCGACCAGGGGTTTGAGGCGCAGTGGCGGATTCCTTTTCTCGGACGGAGCTTTCCGCAGGCGTGGTCGGAACCCGGGAACGTCCGGGAGACGATCGAGGGATCGACATTCGGCGTGGATTTCGCCAATCCGGTTGATCACTATCGCATGGCCGAGCGCAGCGTGAAATACGCGAGTCTGTTCATCCTGCTGACGTTCGCCGCACTGTGGCTGTTCGAGGTGAGGGCAGGGGTGCGCGTTCACCCGATTCAGTTCCTGATGCTCGGGGCGGCGCTCTGCCTCTTCTACCTGCTGGAACTCTCGCTGTCGGAACACCTGGCGTTTCCGCTCGCATTTGCGATCGCCAGCCTTGCCGTCGTCGGGATGGTGGTGGGCTATGGCATCGTCGTCCTGAAGGGACTCCATCGCGCGCTTGCGATCGGCGCAGGCGTCGCGCTCCTGTACGTCTACCTGTACGTCCTGCTCGTGAACGAGGACTACGCGCTTCTGTTCGGTTCCGTGGGCCTGTTCGTGATCCTCGCGATGATCATGTTCGCGACGCGGCGCGTCGACTGGTATGCAGTGCGTTCAGGCGGCGGATCTTGAGCCGGCTGTCGCGCGCTCAATTGCCGCAATGTCGATCTTCTTCATCGTCATCATGGCGTCCATCGCACGCTTGGCAGCGGCCTTGTCACGGTTGTTCACGGCGTCGAGCAGCGCACGCGGCGTGATCTGCCAGGAGAAGCCCCAGCGGTCCCTGCACCAGCCGCACATGCTTTCTTCTCCGCCATTGCGCGTGATTGCGTTCCAGTAGCGGTCGGTTTCCGCCTGGCCTTCGGTGATGACCATGAAGCTGACGGCTTCGTTGGGCGTGAAATCCGGACCGCCGTTGAGCCCCACGAACGGCCGGCCAAGGACCGTGAACTCGACCGTCAGCTCGTCGCCTTTCGTTCCTCCGGGGAAGTCGGACGCCGACTCATGCGCCGCGCCGACACTGCTGTGGGGAAAGGTGGCTGCGTAGAATTCCGCCGCCTTGCGGGCCTCGCCCTTGTCGAACCACATGCAGTTGATCAATTTCTGGTTGGACATTCCGATGCCTCCTCAGTGGGAAGCTCGCAGCGTAGAGCCTGGCAATTGATCGCAACAGGTGGCTCGGCCGCAGGATGACGCCAGAATGCTCCGACGAGCGAAAGTCGAAACAGGCGGGGATGCATGAGTGACAAGACTGACAGCTGACGCCCACATACTGCGGTTCGATGCTCGAAGTCGTTTCACTCAGGCTGGTCGGCCCATGCATCGGTTACTGATCCGTCGCATTGTGCGACGCGCTTTTTACGATCGCGGCAGAACACAGGTCTTCAAGGGCGCCATTCAATTGCGCGAGGCGTTCCAGCAGCTTGGCGCCAGCACAATGGAATGACCTTTCGAACTCCTGGACATTTGGGTCAGCGGGTGGCCATGGGACACTCGCGTCCCGGTGGCGTGGACGCGGAAGCGTCGGGCACGAGCCGAAGCTGACTCGGGGGTTGCCTATGGGATGAATCGGATCCGACTCGGACTAAAGGGCGTGATCGAAGAGGACGTTTTCATCGCCTAGCGCACGAGTTGAGCGTGTCGCTTCTGCTTGAGGAGCAAGAAATGGTCCATCCGTCGACCGAAATACGCAGTGCCACACCCGATGAGATGCCTCGTGCGATCGCAGCGATCGTAGCTGCATTCCTCACAGATCCGCCCGCGCGCTTCGCGTGGCCTTCTCCGCACGACTATCTCCTGGCAATGCCGTTGGCCACGCGCGAGTTCGCGGGCAGCTGTTTTGAGCACGGCACGGCCTATGTATCCGCAGACTTATGCGGTGCCGCGCTCTGGTTGCCTCCTGGCGTGCAACCGAACGGCGAGGCCGTTGAACGGGTGTTCCGCGACACTGCAAAGCGCGAACACCTGGACGACCTGCTGGCCACTTTCGAGAAGATGGATCAGTCGCATCCCAGAGAAGCGCATTGGTACCTGCCACAGATCGGTGTCGAGCCGAACGCGCAGGGCAGGGGACTCGGGACGGAGCTGATGCGTCACGCACTCACCCGCTGCGACCAAGAGCGGGCGCTGGCCTATCTCGAGGCGTCGAAGCCGAAGAACATCCCGTTCTACCAGCGCCATGGATTCGAGGTCATAGGCGAGATCCGGATAGGTGCAGCACCACTTGTCACGCCCATGCTGCGCCGGCCTCGCCTGGCCTAAGTGCGCATAACGTAAACAAGCGACAATGTTGCGTGCTGGGGCGGTGACGATGATGTTACCCACCGGCGAGCATCTTGGCGTAAAGCCGGCATTGACCGGCACGCAGTACTTCCATGTCGCGGAAGTTGGAAATCTCTACGAGTCGGTAAAGGACAAGGCAGATCTGGTCTGGCCGCTAGAGGCAATGGAATACGGCACCTTGGAATTTGGAGTTCGTAATTGTGATGGATATGTCCTCGCATTCGCGGAACAGAGGCATTAGATGCATGTGCCTCCTAATCTTTGCTTGGGAGCAATTTGTAGAGAGCGCGGCGACGGCCGCTATGGGCTAGCTGGCGGCGTGTGCTGGTGATCTAGAACACCTACCCAAAGCCCCGGTGTGGCGAGACATCATAGTTCGCATAATGTATATTATGTTAACTTACGTATATCCGTATCTAGGGATTTCCTCAGATCTCCGGTCTCGTCTTGTGGCTGCGCCCTCCCCGCCAGTCGAGAAACTCACAGCGTGCGCATTCGCCGTTGCAACGCTTCGCAGGTGAAGTCGAACGCGACATCAGGAGGTGCGTGCGCTGCCAATGCGGCGAAACGTGCCCTGGCGAAACCCGCCTCCGGCGTGATGACGGCCCAATAGAACGAATGTTTCCCGTCCGAATGGACCGCCGTCAGGCGCGCTGTGAGCGGCCCCACGGGGCTCAAGGGCTGGTGGCGACCGTCTGGTCCGGCGCGAGATATTCCGGAGCGCGAGCCTGGGCTTCGGCCGCCAGGTTGGCTTCCGCGTCGGCGTCGGCAGGCGACGCGGCGAAGGCACTGGCCGGCGGCGGTGCCTCGAGGCTTTCGGCGCACAGGACCAGGACCCCGGCGGCGAGCCAGGCAGCCAAGACCGTCTTCATGGTGACCTCCCCGATGACGCGCAAGATACTCCCGGGTCAGCCGCTCGAGGTTGATGGGGCTCACAGAGCCGCAAACCATCCTGCAATCGCCTTGCGTTGGCCGGCATCGGGCACGCGTCCGGCGGCCGCCACCAGATTCTCTGCGGCGTGCCGCGAATTGCGCGTCGCCGCGAGGACCACTGTTACGGCGGGATCGCCGAGGACCCACTTGATGAAGAGCTGGGCCGCGCTCCGGCAGCCGAGCTCCGCGGCGACCGGCGGCAAAGCGTGCCCGGCCGCCCTGTCGATCATCGATCCCTTGGTAAAGGGGCGGTTGACCAGCACCGCGACGCCGAGATCGCGCGCGACCGGCAACAGGCGAGCCCCGGCTTCGGGCTCGGCGATCGAGTAGTTGACCTGCAGGAAGTCGGGTTTCTCGTGCCGGATTGCGCGCTCGAGTTCCGCATGGGCGCTCGCAAGGTAGTGC
>DATMEC010000043.1:0-3208 GCA_035557125.1 Steroidobacteraceae bacterium | reverse complement strand
CCCACCTCGAGCGCGGCCGGCACCGAGGGCGAGAACGCCGGGTACTTGAGGTCCGGCCGGTCGATCTCGGTCAGCACCTCGCGCAGGCGATAGAGGTTCACCGGGCCGTCCGTGTGGTAGAGGTCCTGCTCGTCGAGCTGGAACTGCTGCAGCAGGAAGTCGATCATCGCGGGCGAGATCTCCTCCACCACCTCGAGGCGCACGGCGTCGCCGAAGTGCCGCTGCATCAGCTCGCCCTGCAGCGCGATGCGCAGGTTCTTGATTTCCTCCTCGTCGACGAACAGGTCGGAGTTGCGCGTCACCCGGAACTGGTAGGCGCCCTTCACCGTCATGCCGGCGAACAACTTGTCCACGTGCGCGTGCAGCACGGACGTCAGGTACACGAACGAGTACTCGCCGTCGGCGATCGCCGGCGGCAGGCGGATCGCGCGCGGCAGGATCCGCGGCGCCTGCACGATCGCGACGCGCGAGCCGCGCCCGAAGGCGTCGCGCCCCTCGAGCTCGACGATGAGGTTCAGGCTCTTGTTGAAGACGCGCGGGAACGGGTGCGCGGGGTCGAGGCCGATCGGCGTCAGCACCGGCAGCACCTCGCGCGTGAAGTAGCCGTGCACCCAGGCGCGCTGCGCGTCGTTCCAGGCGCCGCGGCGGAGGAACTGGATGCCCTTGGCGGCGAGCTGTGGCAGCAGCGCGTCGTTCAGCAGGTCGAACTGCTGGTTCACCAGCGCGCGCGCCTCGCGCGTCACGATCGCGAGCGTGTCCTTCGGCGTCAGCCCGTCCGGCCCCGGGTCGGTGATCCCGAGCTTGATCTGCTCCTTGATGCCGGCCACGCGGATCTCGAAGAACTCGTCGAGGTTCGAGGAAACGATCGTCAGGAAGCGCAGCCGCTCGAGCAACGGCACCGAGTCGTCCGCCGCCTGCGCCAGCACGCGGCGGTTGAAAGCGAGGATGCCGAGCTCGCGGTTGAGGAGCGGCACGCGGGCCGCGGTTTTAGCAGTCATGCGGCGCATGAGCATCCAGTCCCGACGTTACATTCCCGTGACAACGCCAGTTTACGCGCCGCGCGGGCGGGTGATACCGTGCCCGGCGAATGGCGCGCCACGAAACACTCGCCGCGGTCGACCTCGGATCCAACAGCTTCCATCTCCTGGTCGGTCGCATCGTCGACGGCCAGATCTACCCGCTCGACACGCTGCGCGAGCAGACCCAGCTCGGCGCCGGGCTCACCGCCGACAAGCGTCTCGACCGCGCGAGCCAGGCGCGCGCGCTCGAGGTGCTCGCCCGGTTCCGGGAGCGCCTGCGTGGGCTCCCGCGTGATGCCGTGCGCGCCGTCGGCACCAATGCCCTCCGGGTCGCGAAGAACTCGCCCGCATTCCTGCGCGAGGCGCGCGAGACGCTCGGCTTCCCGATCGAGGTCATCGCCGGCCGCGAGGAGGCGCGACTCATCTATCTCGGCGTCGCGCGCGCGCTGCCGCCCACCGAAGACAAGCGCCTGGTCGTGGACATCGGCGGCGGCTCGACCGAGCTGATCGTCGGCCAGGGCCTGAAGCCGAAGCTCATGGAAAGCCTCTACATGGGCTGCCTCAGCTCGAGCCTCAGGCACTTCCCGGACGGGCGCATCGACAAGAAGAGCCTGAAGGCCGCCGTGCTGGAGGCGCGCCAGGAGCTCGCCGTCGTCGCGCAGCGCTACCGGCGCGCGGGCTGGCGCGAGGCAGTCGGCTCCTCCGGCAGCGCGCGCAGCCTCGAGGCGATCCTCGCCGAAAACCGGTTCGCGGACCACGGCATTACGCGCGAGGGCCTCGACCGGTTGTGGGACCTGCTGATAGACGCCGGGCGCGCCGACCCAGACCGGATCCCGGGACTCAAGTCGGCGCGCGCGCCGGTGCTGCCCGGCGGCTTCGCCATCATGTACGCGGTGTTCGACGAGCTCGACATCGACGAGATGACCGTTTCCGAGGCGGCGCTTCGCCACGGCGTGCTCTACGACCTGCTCGGCCGCGTCATGCACCACGACATGCGCGAGGCGTCGGTCGCAGAGTTCATGCGCCGCTACCACGTCGACGCCGCCCAGGCCGGGCGCGTTGCCGAACTCGCATTGCGCATCCACGACCAGCTCGTGGGAAAGCCCGCCAGCGACGACGACCCGGACCGCAAGCTTCTCGCCTGGGCCGCGCGGCTTGCCGAAGTCGGGCTCTCGATTGCGCACTCGCAGTACCACAGGCACTCGGCCTACGTGCTGTCGAATGCCGACATGCCGGGCTTCTCACGCGTCGAGCAGCAGCGGCTCGCGCGGATCGTCCTCGCCCACCGCGGCAAGCTGGAGAAGGTGCAGGCAGACAGCATGGAGAACGGCGACTGCAACCTCGTGTTTGCGCTGCGCCTCGCCTCGACGCTGCTGCGCCGGCGCACGGGCGTCCGGCTGCCAGCGTTCCGGGTCCTGTCGGGCGACTCGCGTTTCTCGCTCGAGCTGCCGAAATCCTGGCTCGCGCGCAACGCGCTCACGGCCGCGGCGCTCGAGTCCGAGGCGCATCAGTGGGAAACCGTCGGAAGGCAGTTCCTCGTGCGCCGGATGTCCTAGGGAAGCTCTGCCCAGATGGAACTCATTCTCTGGCGCCACGCCGAAGCCGCAACTGGCGAGCCCGACGCCGCGCGGCCGCTCACCGAACGTGGCCGGCGCCAGGCCGAGCGGATGGCGCGCTTCCTCGCGCCGCGCCTGCCCGACGACCTGCGCGTGATCGTGTCGCCGGCGCGCCGCGCGCAGGAAACCGCGCGCGCGCTCGGCCGTTCGTTCGAGACCGTGGAGCGCATCGCCCCCGGCTGCGACGTCGCCTCGCTGCTTGACGCCGCCGGCTGGCCTGAAAGCGGGCGGCCCGTGTTGGCAGTCGGCCACCAGCCGACCCTCGGTGAGGCGGCCGCAAGGCTGGTCGGGGGGCGCGAGGCAAGCTGGGATCTCGGGACGGGCGCGGCGTGCTGGCTGCAGGCCCGCCCGCGCAAGGACGGGCGCGAGGCGATGCTCCTGCTCTCGATCGAGCAGTCAATCCTCGAGCGGGACGAGCCGGCCGGCTAGGGTGGCTTGGGCTGAGTCGCGATGAGCGGGCGGATCTCGCGCAGCTTCGCTTGCACGCGCGCGGCGTTGCCGGGACCCATGCGCAGCAGCAGCTTGCGGCCCGCGGACTGGCCCTCGAGCGCGGGGTCCGCGAACTCGTAGTAC
>DATMEC010000042.1:0-4624 GCA_035557125.1 Steroidobacteraceae bacterium | reverse complement strand
TGCGCAGGTGCAGCGGGACGTCGAGGGTGCCGTGCGACTTCACGTCGCCCATCGCGTCATTGAAGGCGGCGTAGACGGCGTTGCTTTTCGGCGCCAGCGCGAGGAACACGCAGGCCTGGGCGAGTGCGAGTTCGCCTTCCGGGCTGCCGAGGCGATCGTAGCTGTCCCAGGCGGCGAGCGTGAGCGTGAGTGCGCGCGGATCCGCGTTGCCGATGTCCTCGCTCGCCATTCGCACCAGCCGGCGCGCAAGGAAGCCCGGGTCGCAGCCGCCGTCCAGCATGCGGCAGAGCCAGTAGAGCGCCGCGTCCGCATCGCTGTCGCGCACGGACTTGTGCAGGGCGGAGATCTGGTCATAGAACTGCTCGCCGCGCTTGTCGAAGCGCCGATGCGAGCCGGCCGACGCCTCCAGGGCGATCTCCTCGGTCAGCGTCCCGCCTGCCGCGGCGGCGAGGTCGCCGGCCACTTCGAGCAGGTTGAGTGCCCGCCGCGCGTCGCCATCGGCGGCTTCGGCGAGGCGTTCGAGTGCCGCCGATACCGGCTCGATGTGGCTCGCCCCGAGCCCACGTTCGAAATCGGCCACAGCGCGCTCGAGCAGGGTCACGAGGTCCGCGGGCGCGAGCGCCTTCAGCAGGTAGACGCGCGCCCGCGACAGCAGCGCGGAGTTGAGCTCGAACGAAGGATTCTCGGTCGTCGCACCGATGAAGACGAGCGTACCGTCCTCGACGAATGGCAGGAACGTATCTTGTTGCGCCTTGTTGAAACGGTGCACTTCATCCAGGAATAGCACGGTCGGCCGGCCACCCGAATGCCGTGCCGACTGCGCCTCTTCCACCGCCGCGCGGATGTCCTTGACGCCCGCGGCTACCGCCGACAGTGCGATGAAATGCGCTTTGGATGTGCGGGCCGCAAGCCGCGCGAGCGTCGTCTTGCCGCTGCCGGGCGGGCCCCAGAGCACCATCGAGTGAGCGACGCCCTCCGTCAGCAGCCGATGCAACGGCCGCCCGGGCGCCAGGAGGTGCGCCTGGCCGGTGAACTCCGCAAGCGTCCGCGGGCGCATCCGGTCCGCGAGGGGCCGGTAGCCGGGCTGCGGCGGTTCGATGGGGAGTTCCGACTGCGTGCGCATGCCGAACGGATTCTAGCCGCTCGCGGAGTCTCAGGACGCGCGTCGGCGCGAGACCCAGGCGAACGCGCGCAGTCCCCATCCGGAGCGGCCCTGCGCAGCGACCAGCCAGGCCGCCAGGATGCCGGCGGTGTTGGCGACGAGGTCGCGCATGTCGGCGGTTCGATGATCCGTCAGGAGTTCTTGGGCGATCTCGAGCGCCGCGCCCAGCAGGAAGCATTTCAGCAGGGTACGCCACAGCCGGGCCGGCGGCGTGATGCCGGAACCGAGCAGTGTGAGCGAAAAATAGGCGAGGAAATGCGCCGTCTTGTCCGAGAAGGACTGGCTCGGGATCACCGGGCCGGGCGACAGGCTCGCGGCCACGATCAGCGCGGTGACCACGAGGGTCGCCGTGATCCAGATGCGGCGCAGCGTCGCTTCGCTCAAGTGCCGCCCGCGGGCGCGCGGCCGATCACGTCGACGCCCGGCGGCGGCGTGAAGCTGAAGCTGCCGGCGTCGAGGCGCGGATTGCGCTCGATGCGTTCGAAGTCGAGCCGCGTCGTCTGGCCGAGCCGGTCAACGAGGATCATGCGGCGCAGATCGCCGTCAGCGATCCCGACATGCAGCTCCCTGAAGTCGCTCTGCGCGTCCTTCGGGGCGAGGACGCTCCAGGAGAGCCCGTCGCTCGTTCCACCGTCAGTGACGGTGAACTCGGCCCGGATGTCGGCTTGGCCGGAGAGCAGCAGCGCTGGCGTTCCGACGAGGGCCTCCGCCGCGGGCCGCACGGTCACCTGTTCCAGGTCCGTGTCGTACAGCCAGACGGTCGTTCCGTCGGAGACGATGAGCTGCGGCGGTGTACGATAGTCCCAGCGGAACTTGCCCGGACGTGCGAGCGCGACGGTTCCGTCGGCCGAGTCCGTCTGCTGGCCGCCGGCATCGATGACCCTCTGCCGGAATTCGGCGCGGAAACTGGTCAGGCCCTTCAGGGCCCCGTCCAGCCGCTCCGCGGCGCGAGCGTCCGCGGGCGCATCGGCCGTCGCGGCCCAGGACAGGAGCGCCGCGACGCAGGCGAACGCGATTCGGCGCATCAGGATTCCGGCGGCGGCGGCGCGAGCACTTCGCGGCTGCCGTTCGACTGCAGCGGCCCGACGAGCCCCGCGGCCTCCATCGACTCGACCAGCCGGGCCGCGCGGTTGTAGCCGATCTTGAGCCGGCGCTGGACGCCCGACACGGAGGCGCGGCGCGACTCGGTGACGATGCGCACGGCCTCGTCATAGAGCGGATCCTGCTCCCCGTCGGCGCCATCGCCGCTGCCGCCCTCGCCCGCCTCGTCCGGCAGGCCCGGCACGCTTTCCTGCGGCCCGGTCAGCACTTCCTCCACGTAGACCGGTGCGCTGCCGCCCTTCAGCGAGTTGACCACCGCATGCACCTCGCGGTCGGACACGAAGGCGCCGTGCACGCGTTCGGGCATCGAGGTGCCGGGCGGCAGGTACAGCATGTCGCCGTGGCCGAGCAGGGACTCCGCGCCGTTCTGGTCGAGGATCGTGCGCGAGTCCACCTTGGCCGACACCTGGAACGCGATGCGCGCCGGGATGTTGGCCTTGATTAGCCCGGTGATGACGTCCACGGACGGCCGCTGGGTCGCGAGAACCAGGTGGATGCCCGAGGCGCGCGCCTTCTGCGCGAGCCGCGCCACCAGCTCCTCGACCTTCTTGCCGACGATCATCATCAGGTCCGCGAGCTCGTCGATCACCACCACGATGTACGGGAGCGGCTGCAGGGCCGGCACCTCGCCCTCGAACTTGCCCAGGGCGACGAGCTTGGCGATCAAGGGGTCCGGGATCGGCTGGCCGGCCACCTGCGCGTCGCGGATCTTGCGGTTGAGGCCGGCGAGGTTGCGCACGCCGACCTCCTTCATGAGGTGGTAGCGGCGCTCCATCTCGGCGACGCACCAGCGCAGCGCGTTGGCGGCGTGCTTCATGTCGGTGACGACGGGAGCCAGCAGATGCGGGATCCCCTCGTAAACCGACAGCTCGAGCATCTTCGGGTCGATCAGGATCAGGCGCACGTGCTCGGCCGAGCTCTTGTAGAGCAGCGAGAGCACCATGGCGTTGATGGCCACTGACTTGCCCGAGCCCGTGGTGCCTGCGATCAAAAGGTGCGGCATCTTCGCAAGGTCCGCGACGACCGGATTGCCGCCGATGTCCTTGCCGAGCGCGAGCGCGAGCGGCGACTCCAGCTCGTCATAGGCGCGCGAGCGCAGGATCTCTCCGAGAGTGACCAGTTCACGCGCCTCGTTCGGGATCTCGAGGCCGACCACGGCCTTGCCCGGGATCACTTCGACGACGCGCACGCTGATCGCGGACAACGCACGTGCGAGATCCTTGGAAAGGGCGCTGATCTGGCTGACCTTGACGCCGGGCGCCGGCTTCAGCTCGAAGCGCGTGACCACCGGCCCGGGCTGCACCGCGACCACCTCGACGTCGATCCCGAAGTCCTTCAGCTTGATCTCGACGAGCCGCGAGATCGCGTCGAGCGCCTCCGGCGAATAGGTGCTCGGCCGCGGCGGCGGCTCGTCGAGCAGCTTGAGTTCGGGCAGGTCGCGCGAGGGCGGCTTGGCAAAGAGTTGCACTTGCCGTTCCTTCTCCACGCGCCTGCTCGGTTCCACCACCGGCGGCGCGGGCGGCTCGATGCGCGGCGGCGTGCGCGTCCCGGCCTTCTTCTTGACCTCGCGCACGGCGGTCTCGCGAGCCTCACGCGACTCCCGGCCGACGGCCTGGTCCCTGGATGTCGCGAAGCGCGCCCGGACCCAGGCCGCGGCGCCGAGTACGCGATGGCCGATCCAGTCCATGACCGTGACCCACAGGACACCGGTGTACAGCTGCACGCCCGCGAACCAGAGCGCGAGCAGTATCAGTGTCGCGCCGAGGAGCGATGCGAAACTGGCGAGCCCGTCACCGACCAGGCTGCCGAGAATTCCGCCCGCACCCGCGGGCAGCACGCCCGGGGAGAAATGCAGGGTCGCGAGCCCGCAGCTCGTCGCGAGCGCCGCGACGAGACCGGTCACGCGCAGCGCAATCGTGGTGCGACCCTGTCCCGGATCGCCCGGTACGCGCTTGAGGCCGACCCACGCGCTGAACGCGATGGCCACGGGAAACAGGAACGCCGGCCAGCCGAACAGCATGTAGAGCGCGCTCGCGAGCCACGCCCCGAGCGGCCCGATCAGGTTGCTGACATGCCCGGGCTCTCCGGTGTAGGCGAAGCTGCGGTCAGCCGGGTCGAAACTTGCGAGCGCGATGAACAGCACCAGCGCAAGCGCCGCGGCCAGCCAGAAGAGCGCCTCGCGCAGTGCGCGCGCGAAGACGGGGTCGAGCTTGGCGTCAGGACGCATCGCTTCTGCGGTCTTGGCCACGGCTCAGAATTCCGGTAAGGAAAAGTTCATAAGCGTTTGATTATAAGAGCGTTGCAAATCGAGGGGCAAGCACCCATGCTCGCCTGCCAACGAGCGCGAGACGCGCGCTCGAG
>DATMEC010000041.1:0-2943 GCA_035557125.1 Steroidobacteraceae bacterium | reverse complement strand
CGGCGTCGAGGTTCTGCGCCTCGTCCACCATGAGCACGATGCGCCGGTTGCGGCCGTGCGCATCGAGCAGGAAATGGGTGAGGATGTCGACCAGCGCCTTGACGCTGCCGGCGGAGCCCTCGGGCACCTGGACGTGCAGCTCGTCGCAGATCGCGAGCAGGAACTCGGCCGGGGTGACCCGCGGGTTCAGTATCAGCGCGACGTCGCAATGCGACGGCAGCTGCTGCAGGAGGCTCCGGAGCACGGTCGTCTTGCCGGTGCCGACCTCGCCGGTCAGCTGAATGAAGCCGCCGGCCTCGCTGATGCCATAGGCGAGATGCGCGAGGGCCTCCGTGTGCCGCTCGCTCAGGTAGAGGTAGCGCGGGTCCGGCGTGATCGCGAACGGCTTCTCGTTCAGCCCGAAGAAACTCGTATACATGTGGCGGGCATGATGCCCCCGCGCGCCGCGCACTGCAAAGAGGGGACGATTACCTTCAGCGGTCGCTGCCGCGGTGGATGGCGTCGTCGCCGAAGCGCCCGTTGATGCGGTCGAGGGCGTCGTCGAGGCGCCGGGACTCGGCGAAATCGGGCGTGGAGAACAAGTCGAGCTGCGTTTCGGGTTCCAGGTCGCTCACGCCGACGCCGAGCAGGCGCACGGCCGCGCGCGGCTGCTCCGCAAGCCAGTGGTCGAGCAGGTCCGCGGCGACCTGCGCGATCAGCCGCGTCTCCTGCGTCGGCGGGTTGAAGCTCCGCTGGCGCGTGTAGGTCTCGAAGTCGCGGCGGCGTACCTTGATGCTAACCATGCCTGCCTTGAACTGGCGCGTGCGCAGGCGCGCCGTGGTGCGGTCGGCGAGCTGCGCGAGCCGCTCCTGCATCTCCTTGTGGTCGCGGATGTCGACGTCGAAGGTTTCCTCGGAGCTGATCTGCTTCTCCGGCGCGTCGGACACGACCGGCCGCTCGTCGATGCCGGCGGCACGGTCCTTGAACTTGCGTGCCTCCCGCCGCAGCAGCGGCCAGAGCACCGCCTCCGGCGTCGCGCGAAGCTGGCCGAGCGTGAAGATGCCCTGTTCCTCGAGCCGCACCGCTGTCTTCGGGCCGATGCCGGACAGCTGCCCCACCGGCAGCGGGTCCAGCATCGCGTGCACGTCCTCCGGCCGGATCACCGTGAGCCCATCGGGCTTGCCCATGTCCGAGGCGAGCTTCGCGAGCAGTTTGTTGTGCGAGACGCCGACGGAGGCGGTGAGGCCCGTGCGCTCGCGGATGCGACTCTTGATCTCCCGCGCCATCTCCTCGCCGCTGCCGAACAGGCCCGCGCTGCCGGAGACGTCCAGGAAGGCCTCGTCAAGCGAGAGGCCTTCGACCTCGTCCGTGAACACGCGGAACACCTCGAACACCTGCGCCGAGATCTCGCGGTATCGCTTGAAGCGCGGCGTGACCACGACCGCCTGGGGGCAGCGCCGGAGCGCCTCGCGCATCGGCATGGCTGAGCGCACGCCGAACCGGCGCACTTCGTAGCTCGCGGCGGCGACCACGCCGCGCCCGCCCGCGCCCCCGACGACCACTGGCTGGCCCGCGAGCTCCGGCCGGTCGTGCTGCTCTACGGCCGCGTAAAACGCGTCCATGTCGACGTGGAGCACCGTACGCTGCGCGTCGCTCACGACAGCCCGTACATCGTGTAAATGAGCCCTCCCAGCATGGTGATGCCAAGCAGCGCGAAGTAGATCGTAGAGATCGCGAAAAACTTGAAGAAGGTCAGTGCACGCCCGTTGCCGTACACGACCCGCATCGACCGATAGACGTAGTAAGGCAGCCAGCACCAAAGGAGGAACATGACGAAGTACAGGACGCCGGACAGCGGGAACTCGAGCTCGGCGATCTCGTTCAGGACCGCGGTGACGGCGAGCACCAGGAAGGTGAACGCGTGGTTGTGCAGGAACACGACCAGGTGCTCGGCGTACAGCCGGCGCGGCCTCCAGTAGAAAAGGAGCGCGACGCCGGCCACCAGCGGCAGGAACAAAAACATGAGCTTGGGCGCCGTCGCCGCGAAGCGTTCGGTGAACAGCTTGCCTCCGTCCCGCTTCATTTGCTCGCAGGCGCGGCTCAGCGCCTTTTCGACGTCCGTGGAATTCGGCGTGTCGCCGAAAATGCTGATCTTGCAGCTCGGATCGGCCTCCGGCGCGTTGTCGATGTCCTCCTGCTGGACGACCACGTCCTGGGTGTCGCCGATCCCGTCGAGGTCGAGGACGCCGGACTCCGGCAGCAGCGACGACAGCGCGAAGTACAGGATGCTGATTGCGAGGTAGAGCCGGAACGGCGGGATGTAAATCTGGTGCCGGCCGGTGATGAACTCGCGCGTCAGCTCGCCCGGGTGGCGCACCAGCAGGCGCAGCGTGCGCCAGACGCGGCTGTCGAGGTGCAGGAGCGAGTGCGTCACGTCGCCCATCACTTCCTTCATGGACAGCACGTGCGCATCCGCCGCCTGGCCGCACTGCGCGCAGTGCCGGCCTTCGACGACAGTCCCGCAGTTGAGGCAGCGCCCCGGCTCCCGCGCGGGCGGCGTCAGCTCGTGCCGCGGCTTGAACACGCGCCGCTCGCAGTGCACGCGCCCGCCGAAGCGCTGCGCGGTCTCGGTGCGCATCCGCGTCGCGTCGTTCTCGAGGTAGTTGTCGAGCGCCGCTGCGCCGTCCACGCGGTAGCGGACGCGGCGGCGGGGACGCTCGCCGGGCGGCGTCTCCGGGCTCTCGATGCTCGCGCCCTGGAAGCCCGGGCAGGCCAGCACGTCGCGGACGTGGCCGGGCAGCCAGGCGTCGTAGTCGGCGACGGCGTCCGGGTCGAGCTGGCACTCGACTTCGTAGATGAG
The DNA here is from genome assembly GCA_035557125.1 of Steroidobacteraceae bacterium. Lineage (GTDB taxonomy): Bacteria > Pseudomonadota > Gammaproteobacteria > Steroidobacterales > Steroidobacteraceae > SCUD01. The sequence goes on along the minus strand of DATMEC010000041.1, from coordinate 104 downwards.
GTTCGTGGTCAAGCTGCCGCTCCCCGGCGCGACAACTGATAGTAGCGCAGGCGGGGGTCAGGCAGCGGCCGGGGAGCGCTCGATGTGCCGCAGCTTGCCGACGT
>DATMEC010000040.1:0-2391 GCA_035557125.1 Steroidobacteraceae bacterium | reverse complement strand
GTGCACGAGGCCGAGCGTGCGGTAGCACTCGTCGACGTTGCCAACGACGATGCGGATGCCGAACATGTCGACGACCTGCGACAGCGACAGGTGCTTGCGCCGCATCTTCACGTAGACGCTGTACAGGTGCTTCTCGCGCGCCTCGACGCGTCCGTTGACCCCGGCGTCGGCGAGCGACTTGCGCACCGACTTCACGATTTTCGGCAGGAACTCGCGCTGGTTGCCGCGCGCGCGCTTGAGCTCGCGCTCGATGATGCGGTAGCGCTGGGGGTAGAGCGTGTGAAAGCCGAGCTCCTCGAGCTCGAGCTTGATGGAGTGGATGCCGAGGCGGTTGGCGATCGGCGCGTAGATGTCGAGCGTCTCGCGAGCGACCGCGCGGCGCTTCTCGGGCGGCATCGACGCGAGCGTGCGCATGTTGTGCGTGCGGTCGGCGAGCTTGACCATGATGACGCGGATGTCGCGCACCATCGCCAGCATCATCTTGCGGAAGCTCTCGGCCTGCGCTTCCTTCCGGCTCTTGAACTGGACCTGGTCCAGCTTGGTCACGCCGTCGACGATCTCGGCGACTTCCTTGCCGAACTTCTGCTCGACCTCGGCCATCGAGGACGGCGTGTCCTCGACCACGTCGTGCAGGATGGCCGCGGCGATGGTGGCGCCGTCGAGATGCAGGTCGGCGAGGATGTCCGCGACCGCGATCGGGTGGGTGATGAAGGCCTCGCCGGACTTGCGCTTCTGTCCCTTATGCGCGGTCTCGGCGTATTCGAAGGCCTCCCGAACCCGCTCGACCTGGTCGGGCGGGAGGTAGGCCTCGATCTTGGAGGTGAGCTGGCCGATCCCGGGAGCGCGTCTTCCGCCCGGCAGCAATCCGAGGATGGAAGACGCGTAATTCATCCGGGCGGGCTCTTCGCGTTCAGTCCCCGAGGCCGAGCTGCGGGGCGCGGAAGTCGACGCCGAGGTCGAGCGGATTCTCAGGAATCATTTCCTGCTCCGGCTCGGGATCCGGCTCGGAAAGCAGGTCGACGGTGACCTTGCCCTCCGCAATTTCGCGCAGCGCCACCACCGTTGGCTTGTCGTTCTCCCAGTCGACGCGGGCTTCGGCGCCATTCACGAGGCGGCGCGAGCGCTTGGCGGCAAGGAGGACGAGGTCGAACAGGTTGTCGACCGAGGTCAGGCAGTCTTCGACGGTGATGCGGGCCATGGAAAAGACCGTAATTTCAGGGAATTGGACCGCAAATCATACCATGGGGACTGCCGCCCGCAGCGGCTAGTTTCCGGTCCGGCGGCTCTTGCGGCTGCGGCGCTCGTTTGCGACGCGGGGCCCCTGGCCGAAGGCGTCCAGGTCCGCTGACCGCCGGCTGTCGGTGCGCCGGTCGTCGTGGTGGTTATAGGTGCACTGGCAGGTGTCGGGCCGGGTGCAGCCGGGCAGCGGCAGCAGGGGGGCCTCCCGGGACAGCCAACGGCGATTCTTTCCGGAAATCGCGGCGTTGCAGGCGCCGGTGCCCGGCTTGACCGAAACGGCGTGCCAGCGGCGGTCGGTCGACTTGGTGTCCTTTCCTGCCATGCCGTGCCTCGTCCAGAGGGCGCCATGCTAGCTTCCCAGGAGCTCCCGGGCGAGGGTCTCGAGTTCCGGCCGTCCGGCCCGGCTGTCCTCGCCGTGGCCGTCGAAGATTGCCTCGAGCTCGGCGAGCGCGGCATCGAAGTCGCAGTTGACGATCACGTAGTCGAAGTCCCGCCAATGCGACATCTCGACTGCCGATTCCGTCAGCCGGCGCTCGATCGCCTCGCCACTGTCGCTGCCGCGCTTGCGCAGCCGCGCCTCGAGCTCCGCGCGCGAGGGCGGCAGGACGAATATCTGGACCGCGTCAGGCAGGTGCGCGCGCACTTGTTCTGCGCCCTGCCAGTCGATCTCGAGGACGAGGTCGCGACCTTCGGCGAGCGCCGCCTCGACGACGGACTTGCGCGTGCCGTAGAGGTTGCCGAATACGTTCGCATGCTCGATGAATTCGCCCGCCTCTGCGAGCCGCTCGAAGCCCTCGCGGTCGATGAAATGGTAGTCCTTGCCGTCATGCTCGCCCGGCCGGGGCTTGCGCGTCGTGCAGGACACCGAGAACGCGAGACCCGGGCGCCGGCGCATCAGCGCGCGCAGGAGGCTGGTCTTGCCCGCACCCGATGGTGCTGCGATCACGTAGAGGCGTCCGCGCTTCATCAGCGGTAGCGGCGGCCCAGCCAGTCGTCGGGCTTGAGGAAGGCGGCGGACTCCTCGCGCAGCCACTGCCGGAGCGCCAGCACCATCGGCATCTCCGCATAGGCGGGCGGGCAGACGAACCAGTAACGGAAGCGCGACGGCACGATCGTCTTGCTGGCGAGCACGAGGTTGCCGTTGTCGAGGTC
>DATMEC010000039.1:0-2596 GCA_035557125.1 Steroidobacteraceae bacterium | reverse complement strand
CTCCCTGCTCGACGATGCCAAGGCGACCCGGCGCGTCGTGGCTGCCCAGGACGGCCCCGTAATCCTCGTCGGGCACTCCTACGGCGGAGCGGTCATCACGGAAGCCGGCAACGATCCCAAGGTGGTGGGCCTGGTCTATATCGCGGCCTTTGCCCCGGACGCGGGTGAGTCGGTATCGTCCCTGATCAAGAATCCACCGCCCGGCGCTCCGGTTCCCCCCATTCTGCCGCCTCAGGATGGCTATCTCCGGCTCGACAAAGCCAAGTTCGCCGCCTCCTTCGCAGCCGACGTGGAGCCGGAGCGGGCGGCGTTCATGGCGGACGCCCAGGTTCCGTGGGGCGTTGAGGCGCTCAGCGGGACGATCAGCGAGGCGTCCTGGAAGGCGAAGCCGAGCTGGTACCTGGTCGCCACCGACGACCGCATGATCCCGCCCGCTGCCCAACGTGCGATGTCGAAACGTGCGGGCGCGACGGTGACCGAGTCGGCAGGCAGCCACGCGATCTATGTGTCGCAGCCTGAAGCGGTCGCCTCCATCATCAGGAAGGCCGCTCAACGGGTCGCGTCCCCGGTCCGCCCGGAACGCGAAACGGTCTAGGCTCGCGCCTGATGAAGTCGTTCGGCGGAACCCCGCGCGGCGCGCGCCTCGAGCGCATCAGGGCGTCGCCGCGCTGGGCGGGCGAGCGCTTCCGCAATCTGCATCCGATCCTGCCGGGGTTGCGCGACCCGAACGTGTCGATGCCGACGCTGGGCGAGTTTCTGTGTGGCGGCGAGCGGCGCGTTCCGCTGCGGCCGCTGCCCTCGGTGAACCCGCTCGAAGCCTGGGGCAGGCCGCCCGCGAGCGGCCTGCGCGCCACCTGGCTCGGCCATTCGACGGTGCTGATCGAGATCGACGGCCTGCGAGTGCTCACCGATCCGGTGTGGGGACGGCGCGCGTCGCCTTCGTCGCTCGCCGGCCCCAAACGCTTTCAGCCGGTGCCGGTTGCGCTGCGCGAGATGCCGCCGGTAGATCTGGTGATCATTTCGCACGACCACTACGACCACCTCGACTATCCGACGATCCACGAAATCGCCAGGGGCGACGTGCCGTTCGTGACTTCGCTCGGCGTCGGCGCGCACCTCGAATACTGGGGCGTGCGGCCCGAGCGCATCATCGAGCTCGACTGGTGGGAATCGCATCAGGTGCCGAACACGGGGCTTACGGTGACCGCCGCGCCTTCGCAGCACTTTTCCGGCCGCGGGCTGCACAACCGCAATTCGACCTTGTGGTCTTCGCTCGTCCTGCGTTCGCCGCGCCACGCGGTGTTCTTCAGCGGCGATACCGGCCTCACCACGGAATATCAGGCGATCCGCGAGCGGCTCGGGCCGTTCGACCTCGTAATGCTCGAGGTCGGCGGGTTGCATGCTTCATGGGGGGATATGCACCTCGGACCCGAGAACGCGCTCAAGGCGCTGGCGCTCCTTGGCGGCGGCGCCTTCCTGCCGGTGCATTGGGGCACGTTCAGCCTCGCCATGCATGCGTGGGACCAGCCTGCGGAAGTCCTGCTGGAGCAGGGCCCGAAAGCGGGTGCGCGACTGGTGATGCCGAGGCTCGGCGAGCCCGTAGAGCCGGCGCTCGTAGAACGCGTCGAGGCCTGGTGGCGTGGTGTTGATTCTTCTTCATACGAAACAAAGCTCCAGCCTGCGACAACGCTGCCGAAGGCCGTACCCTGGCCGATGGACTAGCGCCTAACCCGGCGACGTAGACACGCATTCGTGTCAGTCGGCATCGCGCGCGCAGGCTGCGGCACACGCAGGACATCGGGGTCTCGCAGACTGCGGCGAATGACCCACCTTACCCACGAGCACCAGCTCTTTGTCCTGCACCAGATCCGCAACTGGGTGTTCGGACACTACGCGGTGTTCAACGCCCTCAACGCCGCCTGGGCGGCACACGGTGCTGAAGCGTACTTCTGGAACTAAAGGACAGGTGATCCAATGCTGACCTTTGCGCGCTTCAGCTTCGGCCGTGTACTCCTGCATCTCGTTGCGATGGCGGGAGACCGGGCCTTCCGCTTCCACGGCGCGGGCATTCTGCGAGAATTCGTGAGCCGATGAGGCTTCTGCTCGCCGTCGCGTCGCTTGTCACGCTCGCCGCCTGCGCCGGCTTCGGCGCCCCGGACTGCGACTCGGACTGGTACGAGGTCGGCCTGCGCGACGGTTTTCTGAGCGCCCCGTTGCAGGACGAGAGCTATGCGCGGCGCTGCGGCGACGCGGTCAATGCAGTACGTTACCGGGAGGGATGGCGCGACGGAGACAGAAGAAGGCCGCGCGCGCCCGTATAGCGCGTGGCTCGGACGTGCTGACGTTCCGGCTCAGAAATCGAACTGCGCCGCGACCCCGTAGTAGGTGACGTCGTCACGGTAGAACTGGCCGAACGGGGCGAAGCCATCGTAGGCCTCGAGCAGCACGGTGATGCCGCGGCGTTCCGGGCGCGGCCGGCCGAATTCGAGTCCGAGCTTCGCGCTCCCGCCAACCCCCGGGCCGGTCTCCTCGAACCACTTCAGGTCCAGCCCGGCGACCAGCCGTGCGCCCCACAGCAGCGGCGCGCGGCCGGCGT
>DATMEC010000038.1:0-13370 GCA_035557125.1 Steroidobacteraceae bacterium | reverse complement strand
GGTGGTGGCTTCACGTATGTGTTTCGCAACTCCGGTCAGCCAGTCAATGTCTCGTGCTCCGTGCACTAACTTCGTACGACCATCAGTCATTGGTTGGAAAAATCTAAAGTGACCGTCTGCAATTTCCAGCCAGCCATGGGCAGCATCGTTGCGCTCGGCGGTAAGAGAGATGGCCTCCGCGATAGCGGCCATCGCTTCATCAAAAACAGCTTTGCGTATACGGCTGCTCTTCGACTCGATGATCCGCCTGAGCGCCGGGGCAATTTGCTTCATCCCTAACTTGTGGTGCTTTTGCATTAACTTCATGTCGGGAGCAAAAGTATCCGCCCAAGTCAGGAGCACCCTTTCCAAGGTGCCAAAGTTGACGACCACTCGTCCGATTGCGGCTTGCCAAGGCGGGCCATCCGGATGACCCGTCACGGTCTGCAGCGAGGGAAGCTTCATGCCCGACATCTTACGTCGCACGCTCTAAGCCGGCTGAGTCGTGCCGTAAACTTGGATTAGCTGCCGGGTAGCGGACGAGTCTAAAAGCGGTTCAGGAGGGGACACACCCTAAGGGTCGTCCGAGCGGAGATCGCCGCACCTTGAACGCAGTGAGACCTTCGGCGATGTCATAGCCGCAGTTCCCGGCCTGCAGACCGGGCTGTGCCCAACAACCAATTCACGTCCTACCTACGCGGCCTGCGGGGTAGGGTGGCAAGTAATTGCCAAATCGTGCTCCCCGATTTGAACCTGCACCGCTGGGACGGAAGCGTCGACTGTCGGTCGGTCTGGACCGAGCTGAGCAGCGCCATGCGCGAAGCACGGCTGTTAAGGAATTGGCCAACTGGCAGTGCGAAAACTCGAGGACGGTTGATTCCCACTTCGTTCCCACGTCCCACGATTACCAATGGCAAACCGATAGATCGCTAAGCGATTAATTCTTATGGCGCTCCCAGAGGGATTCGAACCCTCGTACCAGCCTTGAGAGGGCTGTGTCCTAGGCCTCTAGACGATGGGAGCGTCGGTCCCCGCGAAGGGGCTGGTATTATACGGGCCCAGTTCCCTGCCTCAAGCGGACCCGACAGCCCTTGGATCCACAAAGCGGCGGCGCCCCGCCGCCCGTCATCGTTGCTCGAGCGGACCATCCCGTCTCGCGTTCACACATCTCGGGCAATGCGCTCAAGGTGCTCTATCGGCTGAAGGACGCCGGCTTCCAGGCGTTCCTCGTCGGCGGCTGCGTGCGCGACCTCCTGATCGGCATCGAGCCGAAGGACTTCGACGTCGCGACCGACGCCTCGCCCGAGCAGGTCAGGCGCCTGTTCCGCAACTGCCGCCTTATCGGGCGGCGCTTCCGGCTTGCGCACATCCGCTTCGGCTACCAGGTGATCGAGGTCGCGACCTTCCGCGCCGCCGGCGCGCCGATGGCGCCGGAGCCCGATCTCGACGGCGTGACCGACGAGGAGGCCGAGGAACCGGAGCTGGAACAGGAGGACGAACCCGACGGCAACGTCGACCGCGCGCACGACGAGCGCGGCCGGCTCCTGCGCGACAATGTCTACGGCACGGTCGACCAGGACGTGTGGCGGCGCGACTTCACTTGCAATGCGCTCTACTACAACATCGAGGACTTCTCGATCTGGGACTACGTCGGCGGCGTCGAGGATGTCCGCGAGCGCACCCTCCGGCTGATCGGCGATCCCGAGACGCGCTACCGCGAGGACCCGGTGCGGATGCTGCGCGCGGTGCGATTCGAGGCCAAGCTCGGCTTCACCATCCACGAGTCGGCGCGCGCGCCGTTCGCGCCGCTCGCCGGGCTCCTCGAGCACATTCCGCCGGCGCGGTTGCTCGACGAGTTCCAGAAGCTCTTCCTCGCGGGTTTCGGCCAGCGTTCGTTCGACCTGCTACGCGGTCATGGCCTGCTCGATCACCTGTTCCCGGCGACCACCGCGTACCTCGCGGGCGACAAGGACGGCATGGCGCTCGCGCTGATCCGCGCGGGCCTCGCGAACACGGATCGGCGAGTGGCCGAGGGAAAGAGCGTCACGCCGATGTTCCTGTTCGCCGTAATGCTGTTCGGGCCGGTATCCGCGGCCGCGCAGAAGCGCTTCGACGCAGGCCTGCTGCCGACGGCCGCCATCGCCGAGGCGGTGGACGAGGTCGTGATCCGGCAGAACCGGCGCATAGGCATCCCGAAGCGCTTCTCGATACCGATGCGGGAGTTGCTCGCGCTGCAGCCGCGATTCCATCGCCGCGAGGGCCGGCGTGCGCTTGGCTTCCTCGCGCATCCGCGGTTTCGCGCGGCGTACGATTTCCTGCTGCTGCGGGCCGAGGCCGGCGCGGAAGATCCCGAAATCGCGCGCTGGTGGACCGAGATCCAGTCGCTGCCGCCGGACCAGCAGCGTGAACGCGCCGGCGCCGATGGCGGCGGCAGCCCCGGATCCGGCCCGCGCCGGAGGCGCCGGCGGCGCGGCGGCCGAGGCCGCTCGACACCTCCTGCCGAAGGCTGAGCGCAATGGCCTGGCGTCCCGCCTACGTGGCGCTCGGCAGCAACCTGTCCGATCCGCGCCGCCAGGTCGAAAATGCCTTCGACGCGCTCGCTGCGCTGCCGGATGCGCGACTCGTCGCGCGCTCCGGGCTGTGGCGCAGCGCGCCGCTCGGTCCGCAGGACCAGCCGGAGTTCGTGAACGCGGTGGCGGGCCTCGTCACGACGCTGGAACCGCGCAATTTCCTGGCGTCCCTGCAGGACGCCGAACGGCGTCTCGGCAAGGCCGAGACGCCGGTGCGCTGGGGCCCACGCGTCATCGACCTCGACCTCGTCGCGTTCGCCGACCTCTGCATCGACGGGCCCGGCCTGACGCTGCCGCACCCGGGCCTGCACCAGCGCAATTTCGTCCTGTATCCTCTTTCGGAAATCGCCGCGGAGCTCTGGGTGCCGGGACTCGCTCGCGTCCGCCGGCTGCGTGATCGGGTTTCGCCGGTGGGCATCAAGCGGCTCGCTGCACGGGGTACCGGTGACCACTGAGGAAAATCGCGAAGCCTGGCCGCACCGGCTGGTGGTCGTCGAGGGCCTCATCGGCGTCGGCAAGACGAGCCTCGCGCGCAAGCTAGCGGCTGCCGTCGGCGCCGGCACGGTGCTCGAGCAGCCGATGGAGAATCCCTTCCTCGAGCGCTTCTACAAGGACCGCCGCGCCGCGGCGTTTCCGGCCCAGCTCTTCTTCCTGTTCCAGCGCGCGCGCCAGCTCTCGGAGCTGCGCCAGCACGACCTGTTCGCGCAGATACGCGTCGCCGACTACATGCTGGACAAGGACCGCCTGTTCGCGCGCATCGTGCTGGACGACGAGGAGTTCAAGCTCTACGACCAGGTCTACGCGCGGCTCGCATTGGACGCGCCGGCGCCCGACCTCGTCGTGTTCCTGCAGGCGCCGGTCGACGTCCTGCTCGCGCGGATCGACAAGCGCGGCATCCCCTACGAGAAGTACATCGACGCGGCCTACCTGGAGCGGCTCGGCGAAGCCTACACGCGCTACTTTCACCAGTACACGGCCTCGCCGCTGCTGATCGTCAACACGGCCGAGATCGACCCGGCGAACAACTCGCGCGACTTCGACGACCTGTTCGAGACGATCCGCCGCACGACGAGCGGCCGGCACTACGTCAACGCGCTGCGCGCCTAGCTAGCCAGCCTCTTGGCGCGCGAGTGCCCAGTCGACGTGCTCGCGCACGACCGGGTCCGCGGAGCCCTCGCGCTCACGGAGCGCCGCGACGGCGCGTGGCGAGGGCGGCGCGTTGCCGAGGGCGACGGCGAGGTTGCGCAGCCACCGCCGGAAGCCGAGCCTGCGCAGCGCGCTGCCTTCGGTCTTCTCGAGGTATTCGGCCTCGGTCCAGCCGAATAGCTCGACGAGGTCCGGCTCGTCGAGGCCGTGGCGCACGCGGAAGTCCGGCTCCGCGGCGACACGCGCAAACTTGTTCCACGGGCACACGAGCTGGCAATCGTCGCAGCCGAAGATGCGGTTGCCGATGGCGGGGCGCAGCGCCTCCGGAATGGCGCCGTGGTGCTCGATCGTGAGGTACGAGATGCAGCGGCGCGCATCCAGCTGGTACGGCGCCGTGATCGCGCCGGTGGGGCAGGCCGGGAGGCAAGCCGTGCAGCTGCCGCAGCGGTCCTTGGCGCGCTCGTCGACCGGGAGGGGCAGGTCGGTGTAGAGCTCGCCGAGCATGAACAGTGAGCCCGCGCGCTCGTTGATGAGGTTCGTGTGCTTGCCGATCCAGCCGAGGCCCGCGTCGCGGGCGAGTGGCTTCTCCATCACCGGCGCCGAATCGACGAACGCGCGATGGCCGAACGCGCCGAACTCCGTCTCCAGCCTTGACGCGAGCTTCGAAAGGCGGCTTCTCAACACCTTGTGATAGTCGCGGCCGAGCGCGTAGCGCGCCACGTAGCCCTTGCTGCCGTCGGCAAGCACGCCGGCAGCGGGACGGGCATCGGGCGCGGAGGACGCCATGCGCACGCTGATGACGCGCAGCGTGCCCGGTACCAGCGCACCGGGCCGGCTCCTGCGTTGCCCGTGGCGCGCCATGTAGTCCATGCCGCCGTGGCGGCGCTCCGCGAGCCAGCGTTCGAGGTTGGCCTCGTCCTCGGCGAGATCGACGCCGGCGACTCCGACCTGGTCGAAGCCGAGTTCGCGCGCCAGGATTTCGATCCGTGCGCGGATCCGCGCGAGTTCGCCGGCGGTAAGGTTGCTTGCCATGAAGGAACGGCTGCGAGGGAGCGGCCAGTATAATCACGCGCATGGATCCGCTGCCCGCCGAGGTCTATTCGGCCGCTTCCGTGCGCGCCATGGACCGGCGCGCGATCGAGGCGGGCGGCATTCCCGGCTACACGTTGATGCGGCGCGCGGGCGACGCGGCATTTGGTGCGCTGCTTCGGCATTGGCCCGCTGCGCGGACCGTGGCCGTGCTGTGCGGCGCCGGCAACAATGCGGGCGACGGTTACGTCGTCGCGCGGCGCGCACGGGCCGCCGGGCTCGACGTGCGCGCCATCGCGGTGTGCGACGCGAAAGCGTTGCGGGGCGACGCGGCGCGCGCGTACGGCGATTTCGCGGCCGAAGGCGGGAACCCGGAATCGTGCCGCGCGGCCGCGCTCGAGGACGCCGACGTCATCGTCGACGCCCTGCTCGGGACCGGCACTGACCGGCCGGTCACCGGCGACCTCCGCGACGCGATCGAACAGGTTAATCGCCTGGCACGCCCGGTCCTCGCGCTGGACGTGCCTTCGGGACTCGATGCAGACACGGGCGAGCCGCAGGGCCTCGCTGTCCGCGCAACGCGAACCATCACGTTCATCGCGCTGAAGAGCGGCCTCTACCTCGGCGAGGCGCCGGATCACGTCGGCGCGATCGAGTTCGCCGGCCTCGACGTGGCGCGCGACGTTCGTACGGCTGAGAGCCCCGTCCTGTATCGCATCGATGGCGGCAAAGCGGCCCGCGCGCTGCCGCCACGGCTGCGCTCCGCGCACAAGGGTGACCACGGCCGCGTCGTCATCGTCGGCGGGCATGCGATGCCGGGCGCGGCGCGGCTTGCGGGCGAAGCCGCCCTGCGCACCGGCGCCGGGGTCGTCACCGTCGTTACGGCGGCGGAAAGCGCCGCGGCGATCCTGGCCGGGCGGCCGGAGCTCATCGTTCGCACGCCGACGACGCGCGAGGAACTCGAGGATCTCTGCCGTTCCGGCGTGACCGCGGTCGGCCCGGGGCTCGGCCTGCTCGCCGGTCAGGAGGACGTGATCGACGCGGGGTTGAGCATGCAGGGATTGCGCGTCGTGGATGCGGACGCGCTGACGCGGCTCGCAACAAAGCCACGGAAGTGCGATGACTGGATCCTGACCCCGCATCCCGGCGAGGCCGCGCGGCTGCTCGGCACGCAAGCCGGCGACGTGCAGCGCGACCGGGCCGGAGCCGTGCGCGCGATCGTGGAGCGCTACGGGGGAACTTGCGTGCTGAAGGGCGCGAACACGCTCGTGTTCGGGCGGACTCCGGTGCCCTGGGTCTGCGACCGTGGCAATCCCGGCATGGCGACAGCCGGCAGCGGCGACGTGCTGACAGGCGTCATCGCCGCGTTGCTCGCCGCGACTCAGGACCCGGTGCTCGCGGCCACTGCGGGCGTCCTCCTGCACGCAGCGGCCGGCGACCGCGCGGCCGCGGGCGGCATGCGCGGAATGGTCGCGGGCGACATCCTCGCCGAGCTCCGGGGTGTCGTGAATTCGCCGTGGACCTGATCCTGCCGGACGAAGCGGCGACGCAGCGCGCCGGCGCTTCCCTGGCCCGCACGCTGCCCGACATCACCCGGCACAACCTGCTCGTCGGGCTCAGCGGCGAGCTCGGCAGCGGCAAGACGACGCTCGCGCGCGCGCTCCTGCGCGCGCTCGGCGTCACCGGCGCCGTCAGGAGCCCCACGTTCACGCTGGTCGAGCCGTACGAAACGAGGCGCGGCGTGGTGCATCACCTCGACCTGTACCGGCTCGAGCCGGGCCCCGCCGGGCTCGAGGGCCTCGGTTTCCGGGACTTGCGGGGGACGTCTGGGCTCGTGCTGGTGGAATGGCCGGAGCGTGCGGGCGAGGGCCTCGGCCCCCAGGATTTGCGTGTCGGGCTGGAACTCGCGGGGCAGGGCCGCCGGATCCTGCTCGAGGCAGGCACCGCGGTGGGGCGGGCGTGGCTGGAATCGAGTCGTCCGCTACTCGAAGAGTAGTGCGTATCCCGCTGAAAAACTTGAACTAAGCTGGACCCGTCGCTAGAGTAGCTTCAACTTCCGAGCACGCGAGACATGCGGCCCATGGGGCGGATCGGGTTTCTGTTCTTGCTGCTTGCCGCCGGATCGACGGCGGCGCAGGCGGCCGCGCTCAAGGACGTCCGCGTGTGGGGCAGTCCCGACTCGACGCGCGTGGTCCTCGACCTGACGGAGCCGGCCACCTACACGCTCTTCACGCTCTCCGGGCCAGAGCGCATCGTCATCGACTTCGACGCGATCGACGCCGACCTCGGCGCGCTCGGCTCGCCCGCGGCGTCCGGCGTCGTGAAAGGCGTCCGCTTCGGCGCGCGCGGGCGCTCCGGCCTTCGCGTGGTGATCGACGTCGACGAGAAAGTCGAGGCCAGGGGCTTCCTCACGCCGCCAAACGAGACTTACGGCCATCGCCTCGTCGTCGACCTCGGCCATGCGCAGCCGGCCATGGCGCATGCGCCGGCGCCGGTCAAGGTGGCGGGCGGCGACGGACAGCGCAACCTCGTGATCGCAATCGATCCCGGCCACGGCGGCGAGGACCCGGGCGCGATCGGCAAGGCGGGCACGCGCGAGAAGACTGTCGCGCTCGCGATCGCGAAAAAGCTCGCGGACCGCATCAACGAAGAGCCGGGCATGAGCGCGGTGCTGACGCGCACCGGCGATTACTTCGTGAAGTTCAAGGACCGCATCGGCCGCGCGCGCACCAACCGGGCTGACCTGTTCGTGTCGGTACACGCCGACGCGTTCATGGACCGCAGCGTGCGCGGCTCCTCGGTCTACGTGCTCTCGACACGCCGCGCGAGCAGCGAGGCCGCGAAGACGCTCGCCGACCGCGAGAACGCGGCGGACCTCATCGGCGGCGTGTCTCTGCACGACAAGAGCGACGTCCTCGCCACGGTGCTGCTCGACCTGTCGCAGAACGCCGCGATCAGCGCGAGCCGCGACGCGGCGTCGCGCGTCCTCGCGCAGCTCGACACGGTCGGCAGGCTCAAGAAGAGCGACGTGCAGCATGCGAGCCTGATCGTGCTGACCTCGCCGGACGTACCCTCGATGCTGGTCGAGACGGCGTTCATCTCGAACCCCGACGAGGAGCGCAAGCTTCGCGATCCCGCGCACCAGGCGCGCCTCGCCGAGGCGATCCACGGGGGAATCCGCCGCTATTTCTACGACAACCCGCCGCCTGGCACGCACGTCGCGGTGCTCGCCGCGCGCGAGCGTGGCCAGGCGCTGCGCCACGTCGTGTCGCCGGGCGAGACTCTCGTCGACGTCGCCGGCCGCTACGCGGTCGGCATCGATGACCTGCGGCGCAGGAATCACCTCGAAACCGAGACGATCGCCTCCGGCACGATCCTCGAGATCCCCGTCGCCGGCACCTGAGGCCGGGCGCGCTGCTAGACTACGCCTGCGTGGCTCTTGCCACGCATCGCCATCCTATGCCCATCCGGATCCTCGAAGGCCCGCTCGTCGACCAGATCGCCGCGGGCGAGGTGATCGAGCGCCCGGCTTCCGTCGTCAAGGAGCTCGTCGAGAACGCGCTCGATGCGGGCGCGCGGCAGGTCTCGATCGACGTGGAGCGCGGCGGCATCCGGCTGATTCGCGTGCGCGACGACGGCGGCGGCATCCCGGCGGCGGAGCTGCCGCTCGCGCTTGCACGCCACGCCACCAGCAAGATCGCGTCGTTAGTCGACCTGGAGCGGGTCGGTACCCTCGGCTTTCGCGGTGAGGCGCTGCCGTCGATCGCGTCGGTGTCGGGCCTGCGCATCATTTCCCTTGCTCGCGGCGCCCTGGACGCCGCCGCGGTCGAGTCGGTTGACGGCGTGCCGGCGGGCGTCGCGCCGGCGGCGCACCCGCCGGGCACGACCGTGGAAGTGCGCGACCTCTTTCACCGCGTGCCGGCGCGGCGCAAGTTCCTGCGTGCCGAGGCGACCGAGTACCAGCACGTCCTGAAGACGGTGACCCGGCTCGCGCTGTCGCGCTTCGACGTCGCCTTCACGCTCGTGCACAACCGGCGCGAGCAGTTCGCGCTGCCGCCGGCCGCGGGACGGCGCGATCGCGAGGCGCGCATCGCGAAGCTCGTCGGACCGGATTTAGTCGTGGCGGCTCGGCACATCGAGTTCGCGCAGGGCGGTCTCGCGCTGGAGGGCTGGATAGGGTTGCCGTCGGCCTCGCGCGCGCAGGCGGACCGGCAGTTCCTGTTCGTGAACGGACGGATGGTGCGGGACCGGCTGCTCGGGAGCGCCGTGCGCCTCGGCTACCGCGACGTGAGTTATGGCGACCGGCACCCGGCCTGGGTCCTGTACCTGACGCTCGATCCGCTGCAAGTCGACGTGAACGCACACCCGCAGAAGCTGGAGCTGCGCTTTCGCGACGCCCGCGCGGTGCACGACTTCCTGTTCCGCACGGTCGAGCGCGCGCTCGCGGAATCGGGCCATCTGCCTGCGGGTCGCGCCGCTTTCGTGCCGCCCGCGTGGAGCGGCGCATCACAGTCGCCGCCGCTTGCGTTCGGCGCGCATGTCGCGGATGTGCCGGCGCCCATGGTGACCCTCGAAGACCAGCCGCTCGGCCAGGCCGTCGCGCAGCTGCACGGAATCTACATCGTCGCGCAGTCGGCGGAGGGCATGGTGCTCGTCGACATGCATGCCGCGCACGAGCGCATCCTCTACGAGCGCCTCAAGGCCGCGCTCGACTCCGGCCTTGGCCCGCGGCAGGCGCTGCTGGTGCCGGCGTTGCTCGAGACCACGGAAGGGGAGGCGGCGCTCGCCGAGCAGCACGCGGACGAGCTGCGCGCCGCCGGTTTCACGGTCGACCGCGCGGGACCGGCGACGCTCGCCGTGCGCGAAGTGCCGGTCGCGCTCGCGGGCCAGGACGTCGCCGGCGTGCTCGCCGACGCGCTCGCGGACCTCGGTGCCGGCGGCACCGCGCATCGCATCGACGGCAGCCAGAACGAGCTCCTCGCGAACATCGCCTGCCGGAGTGCGGTGCGCGCGCACCGCCAGCTCACGGTGCCGGAGATGAACGCGCTCCTGCGTGACATGGAGCGCACGGAACGCTCCGGCCAGTGCAGCCACGGCCGCCCGACCTGGACGCGGTTGACGCTCGCGGAACTCGACCGGATCTTCCTGCGCGGACGCTGATGCCGAGCCCCGCGATCCTGCTGATGGGCCCGACCGGCGCGGGCAAGACCGACCTCGCTGCGCGGCTCGTCGCGCAATTCCCGCTCGAGATCGTAAGTGTCGACTCCGCGATGGTCTTCCGCGGGATGGACATCGGCACGGCCAAGCCGTCGCCCGAGTTGCTCGCGCGCGCGCCGCACCATTTGATCGACCTCGTCGATCCCGTGGAGAGCTACTCCGCGGCGCGCTTCCTCGCCGACGCCGGCTCCGCGATGAACGCGATCGTGGCGCGCGGGCGGACGCCGCTCCTGGTCGGCGGGACGATGCTCTACTTTCGCGCGCTGCAGTCGGGACTCGCACGCCTGCCTGCGGCCGATCCCGCCATCCGTGAACGGCTCGATGCACGCGCGTCCGCGGTTGGCTGGCCGGCCCTGCATGCCGAGCTCGCGCGGCTCGATCCGGCGTCGGCAGCCCGCATCCGGCCGGGCGACCGCCAGCGCATCCAGCGCGCGCTCGAG
Source organism: Steroidobacteraceae bacterium (assembly GCA_035557125.1). GTDB lineage: Bacteria > Pseudomonadota > Gammaproteobacteria > Steroidobacterales > Steroidobacteraceae > SCUD01. The sequence goes on along the minus strand of DATMEC010000038.1, from coordinate 2,989 downwards.
GTCATCGAACAGACCGGCCGGCCGATGTCGTCGCAACTCGACGAGAACCTGCGCGGCGCGACGCGTCCCGGTGACCTCCCGCTGGTCCTGGCACCGGCGGAACGCGGAGCCCTTTTCGAGCGCATTGGCCAGAGGTTCGACGCCATGCTTCGCCAGGGCCTCGTCGGGGAAGTAGCCGCATTGCGCGCGCGGGGCGACCTGCACGCGGGTCTGCCTTCGATGCGCCTGATCGGATATCGCCAGATATGGGAGCACCTCGAAGGCGGAATCGCGCTCGGGGAGGCGGCGCTGAAGGCTGCCGCCGCGACCCGACAATTCGCGCGCCGCCAGCTCACGTGGCTGCGCGCCGAGCCCCGCGCCGAGTGGTTCGACGCCTTCGATGCATCGAGTCCGGAACGGATTGCCGCGCGAATTGCCGAATGGTTTCGCGCGCGAGGCATACCGCCAGAGAGGTGCTAGACTCTGTCCATGCGGGCGACGCAACTTGCGTCTTCGAAGGCCCGGATCGACGAGGTTACTGAGCCGCCGGTACACCCTAGAGCGGCATGAAAGTGCTAGAAAAATCAAGGAGCTACCATGGCCCGAGGACAGTCACTCCAGGATCCGTTCCTGAATGCATTGCGCAAGGAGCGCGTGCCGGTTTCCATTTATCTGGTCAACGGCATCAAGCTCCAGGGCCAGGTTGACTCCTTCGACCAGTTCGTGGTCCTGCTCAAGAACTCGGTGAGCCAGATGGTCTACAAACACGCCATCTCGACGGTCGTGCCGGCGCGGAACGTCCGCCTGCCGTCCGCGGACGGTGTGGAGGACGAAACACCGGTCCCGGCGGAGACCGCTTGACCGGGGAACCGGCGGGAACCCTTGTTCGAACGCCCTGAGCGCGGCGAACGCGCAATCCTCGTCCGCATCGGACTCGGCCGGCCGCCCGACGCCGAGGAACTCGGCGAATTCGACGCGCTCGCCCGGTCCGCGGGCGCGTTGCCCGTCGCGACGATCATCGGCAGTCGAAAGAACCCCGAGCCTCGCTTTTTCGTGGGCAGCGGAAAGGCCGAGGAGATCCGTGACCGCGTCCAAGCGGATTCCGCCGACCTCGTGCTGGTGGACCACGAGCTGTCGCCGTCGCAGGAGCGCAACCTCGAGCGCCTCGTCGGGCGGCGCGTGCTGGACCGCACCGGCCTGATCCTCGACATCTTTGCGAGCAGGGCGCGCAGTGCCGAAGGCAAGCTCGAGGTCGAACTTGCGCAACTGCGGCACCTCGCAACGCGGCTGGTGCGCGGATGGACCCACCTCGAACGCCAGAAAGGCGGCATTGGCCTGCGCGGGCCCGGCGAGACCCAGCTCGAGACCGACCGCCGGCTGATCGGCAAGCGCATCCGCACCCTCGCCGCGAAGCTCGAGAAGCTGGCGCAGCGACGCGACACGGGGCGCCAGGAGAGGAAGCGCGTGCCCGTGCCGGGCGTGGCGCTGATAGGCTATACGAACGCTGGCAAGTCGACGCTGTTCCGCACCCTCACCGGCGCGGATGCTTACGTCGCCGACCAGCTCTTCGCGACGCTCGACCCCACCGTGCGGCGGCTCGCGCTTCCGCACACGCCGGACCTCGTCGTCGCCGACACCGTCGGATTCGTGCGCGACCTGCCGCACGAGCTGGTGGCCGCTTTCCGCTCGACGCTGATGGAAGCGCGCGAGGCCGACCTCCTGCTGCACGTCGTGGACGCCGCCGACCCCGAGCGGGACCAGCGGATCGAGCAGGTGGACGCCCTGGTCGCGGGCATCGGCGCGGGTGCGATCCCGCAGCTTCGCGTGTACAACAAGGTCGACCGTCTCGGCCGCATGCCCGAGCTGTCGCGCGGGCCGGCGGGACAACCCGCCGCGGTCTGGCTGTCTGCTGCGACTGGCGCCGGCGTCGACCTCCTGCGCGGCGCGCTCCAGGAAATTTTCGGCCAGGCGGCGATGCGGCTCGCCGTCGAGCTGCCGCCGACACAGGGCCGGTTGCGCGCGAAGCTTTACGAGCGCCGGCTCGTGCGCGGCGAGGAAGCCCTGCCGGACGGCAACACGCGCCTCCTGGTCGAGTCCTCGCACCAGGAGCTGGAAGCGCTGTGCCGCGCAGCCGGAGTCGATTTCGCCACCGCCGTTTCGCCTTGTTTGCCCGGCGCCGGCTTCGTAGAATTCAAGCCCGACGCCGCGAGTTCCGCGGCCTGATTCCCGAACCGCAAGAGTAACAATGGCCTGGAACGATTCCGGCAAGAACGAGAATCCCTGGAAGCGCCGGCCGGACAAGGGCCCGCCCGACCTCGACGAGTTGCTGCGCCGCCTGCAGAAGCGCTTGCGCGGGCTGTTCGGCGGATCCGGCGGTGGCGGTGGCGGCGAGGGCCCGTCGCCAGGCGGCGCCGGCCGCGCGATCGGCCTGAGCTCGATCGGCGTCGGTCTCGTCGCGCTGTGGTTCATCTTCGGCAGCTTCTACCTGAACGAGGCCGCCGAGCGCTCGGTGATCACGCGCTTCGGCAAGTACGTCAAGACGACCACGGGCGGGTTCAACATGCGCCTGCCGTGGCCGATCGACCGGCGCACCGTCATCAACGTGACGGAATTCCGCAGCTTCACCGACCGCACGCGCATGCTGACGCAGGACGAGGCGCTTGTGGACATCGACCTCGCCGTGCAGTACCGCCGCGCCGACCCGGTCAAGTTCGCTTTCAACGTGCGCGATCCCGAGGAGACGCTCGGCGAAGTCAGCGAGAGCGCCATCCGCGAGGTCATCGGGCAGAGCAAGCTCGACTTCGTGCTCGAGGCGGGCCGGCAGGAGATCAGCGCCAAGACCAAGGACCTCGTGCAGCGCACGATCGCCGCCTACAACACCGGCATCGAGATCATCAGCGTCAACCTGCAGGGCGTCAGCGTGCCGGAACAGGTCGCCCCGGCGCAGAAGGACGCCATCAAGGCGCGCGAAGACAAGGAGCGCGCCACGCTCTCGGCCGAGACCTACGCG
>DATMEC010000037.1:0-4176 GCA_035557125.1 Steroidobacteraceae bacterium | reverse complement strand
CCGGCGAGACCTACTGGAGCCTCGCCAACCTGAAGACCTACCGCTTCGACGAGCAGGCCATCGCCACGATGGAGCGCCATGCCGCTTCCGAAGGCCTCGCCGCGCAGTCCCGGGTCAACTTCCTGTTCGCGCTCGGCAAGGCCTTGGAGGACCGCGGCGACCACGAGCGCGCCTGGGATTTCTACCGCCAGGGGAACGCGCGGCAGCGCGCCGAGGTGCACTACGATCCGGTGCAGACCGAGCTGATGAACGACCGGCTGGTCGGAACGTACACGGCGGAGTTCCTCGAGTCACTTCGCGGCGCCGGCGATCCGGACGGCGCGCCGATCTTCGTATTAGGCCTGCCGCGCTCAGGCTCGACACTGCTCGAGCAGATCCTGGCGAGCCATCCCGAGGTCGAAGGCACGGCCGAGCTGCCCTACGTCGGGCGGCTCGCGACCTCGCTGAGCCTCAACCGGCCGTCCGGCACCAACTACCCCGAGGCCATGCGCGAGCTTTCGCCCGCGAACGTCGCAGCGCTCGGAGCCTCGTACCTCGAGCTTGCGCGCGTGCACCGCCGCACGGGGGCGCCCCGCTTCGTCGACAAGATGCCGAACAACTTCCCGAACGTCGGGCTCATCGCGGCGATGCTGCCGAACGCGAAGATCATCGACGCGCGGCGCCATCCCCTGGATGCCTGCTTCTCCTGCTGGCGGCAGCTGTTCGCGAAGGGGCAGAACTTCACCTACGACCTGACCGAGATCGGCGAGTACTACCTGCAGTACCAGCGGATGATGGACCACTGGGATCGCGTGCTGCCCGGCCGCGTGCTCGCGGTGCAGTACGAGCAGGTCGTGTCGGATTTCGAGCCGCAGGTCCGACGCCTGCTCGCGTTCTGCGGGCTGCCTTGGCAGGACGAGTGCCTGCGCTTCTACGAGAGCGACCGCACCGTGCGCACGCCATCGGCGGAGCAGGTGCGCCAGCCGATCTACGACCGGTCGGTCGGGCACTGGCGCCGCTACGAGCGCCACCTCGAAGAACTTCTCGCCGTGATCGAGCCGATCCGCGGCCGGTACCGGCGCTACGAGCCGGCCTGACGCATCTCGGGCGCGGCGATGCGGCCCGGGATGGAGGCCGGCGGCACGTAGTCGAAGATGAAGTTGATGCGGTCCTCGGCGCCCTTGTTCATGACGCTGTGGACCTTCTGGTTGTTGATCTCATACGCCTCGCCGACCTCGAGCTGGTAGGGCCGGCCGTCGATCATGAAGCGCACGCGCGGATTGGTGACGATCGGCACGTGGATGCGGTGCCCGATGCCGAAGGAAGGGTGGGTGTCGCGGTGCGGCACGATGCGCCCGCCCGCGAGTAGCTTCGCCGCCATGGCGCGGATGATGGTGCCGCCCGGCGGGTAGAACCGGCCGATGATGTCGTGCATGACCGGCACGGCGACCGCAGACAGCCGGTCCCATCCGGGCTGTTTCGAGACTTCGATCGCGGGCCAGTCGTCGAGGCTCGCGAACAGCAGCACGATCGAGCGCGTCTGCTCGTGGACTTCGTAGTCCTTTTGCCGCTGGACGTTCTCGTTCCAGGCGGCCTCGTCCTGGGCGAGGACGGCGGCGCCGAGGGCCGCCATGTCGACCTTGCCGAAGTTGCGGACCGGGACGCCGATGTCCATCGCTGCGTCAGAAGTCGTAGCGGAACTGCACGCCGTACGTGCGCGGCTGGATGATCGACAGGCGCGGCTCGGCCCAGCGGTTGCTCCGGAACGTGACGGCCCGTTCGTCCGTGACGTTGCGGACGAACAACGCGGCGGTCCACGACTCGGACTCGAGCCCCAGGCGGAGGTCCCCCGTCTCGTAGGCGTCCTGCGTGCTGACGCCAGCCTGGCCGATCACGGACTCGAATCCCTCGAGGTTCGTGACCACCTCGCCGACATAAGCAAAGTCCGCCCGCACGAACGGCTGGGCGCTGAGCAGTTCTCCGCGCGAGCGCCATTCAACGCCGAGGGATGCGCTCCAGTCGGGCGTCAGCGGCAGGCGGGCGCCCTTCTCCACGGGCCTTTCGAATGCCCTGCCCTGGTCGTCGACGAGCGTGAGTACGGTCTCCTCGGAGATCTGCGCGTCGTTGTAGCCGAGCGAGGCGTCGACCTGCCAGGCGTCGTTGACGACGAAGGTGAGCTCGGCCTCGATGCCCGGTATCTCGGCGGTCGGCAGGTTGACGTAGCCGAGCGCGAACACGTTCGGGATCGGCACGTCGTCCTCGTCCACGCCTCCGTTCTGGGGATCCTCGACCTGGACGGCGAAGTCGTTCCACTCCATCAGGTAGGCGGCGACGTTGAACCGCAGGCGGTTGTCCATCCACTCCGTCTTGGCGCCAACCTCGTAGTTGTCGAGCGTGTCCGAGCTGAATTCGCGCGGCAGGATCGAGATGGGACGGACGGGGTTGCTGCCGCCGTTGCGGAACCCTTCCGAGTACGTCGCGTAGACCATGTGGTCGTCGTCGATGTTGTAGGTGAGGTTCAGCTTCATGACCGACCCGCTCTCGTCATTGTCGACGGCGTCGTCGAGCAGGTTGAAGCCGGTGAAGCCGATCGGGTGTTCCTGGCGAAGGCGGTAGAAGCGCTCGTACTCGAACCAGCGCCCGCCGGCCGTGATCGTGAAATTCTCCGTGACGTCGAAACCGACCTCGCCGAACAGCGCCTTCTGCTTGAGCTCCGTGTCGTAGACACCCAGCCACCACTGGTCGGTGGGCACGAGCGAATTGCCGGTGAGGTTCTGTTCGTAGTAGTTGAAATAGGCGAACGAGGGCGTGTCCGCGTAGCCGCGGATAAAGCTGCCGAACTCCGTGTGGCCGGTCTCCTTGCTGTAGAACGCGCCGGCGAGCCAGGACCAGCGGCTCTCTGCGTCGCTGGCCGACTGCAGTCGCACCTCGAGCGTCTCGATTTCGGTGTCCTCGTTGTTGGTGGCAAACCCACGCGGATCGACGCCAAAGTCGTAGGCGACGTATATGGGATTGTTGAGCGACGCCTCGTAGTCGGTCGCGTCCGCTTCGTACTCGAACTTGCGGTCGAAGTAGGAGCCGGCGACGACCAGGTCGGCGAACGGCAGTGACGCGTTCAGCGTCAGCGAGAGCTGGGTCCACTCGTCGCTGAGGCTCTCTTCCTCGAAACGCACCTGCTTCAGGTCGCCGAGTCCCTCGTTCATGTCGCTGTGCCCGTCGGCCTGGATCTCCTGGTAGATCGCGCCGAGGGTCAGGTCCACGTTCTCCGAGATGTCGAATCGCAGCGCCGCGCGGCCGCCGCTCGTCTCGATGCTGTTGACGTCCTTCGCCACGACGTTCGCGTTGTCGAACGTGCCGCCCTGGCTGTCGGATAGCACGTTGTCGACATAACCGGCATCCTCGGCCGTGAAGCCGACCAGGCGCAGCGCGACGCGCTCGCCGATCGGCACGTTCAGCATGCCGCTGACGTCGTAGCCTTCCGATCCGCCCGCCACGGAGGAGAGCTCGGCTTCGGCCCAGGCGTCGAAGCCCGACGGGTCGGGCTTGTTGGTGATGACGCGCAGCGTCCCGGACTGCGAGCTCGCGCCGTACAGGGTCCCTTGCGGGCCGCGCAGCGCCTCGACGCGCTCGATGTCGATGAAGCGCGGGTCCGGGCTGCGGCCGCTCTGCGTGATCGGCTGCTCGTCGAGGTACAGGGCCGACGACGAGACCGCGCCGAACTGCAGGCCCGAGCTCGCGACGCCGCGGAACACGATCGTCGTGCCGCCCGGCTCCCGTTGCGCGAGCGAGAGCCCCGGGATGTACTTCGCGACGTCGTCGATCTGCTGCAGCCCGCGCATCGCGATCGCGTCCGTGTCGAAAGCGCTGATCGACTCGGAAACGTCCTGCAGGCTCTCCGCACGCTTGGTCGCGGTGACGATGACCTCGTCGAGGCCCGTGACTTCTGCCGGCTGCTCCTGCGCGGAGGCCGCGGTCGTCGCGGACACCGCGAGTATCGCGGAAATGGCGCTCGAGAGCGCCTGTGGGCCCGGACGGGCCCCGCCAAGGATCGGGTCGGTCATGTTCTTCCCTCCGCAGTCTTCCGGATACTAGCCACCGGTCGGCGACCGGGCAAACCGTCGCCGGTCGCGCGGCGCATGGCCGCGACGTACCAGTCGAGGAATTCCTGGGTAAACGACTCCATCGACTCCGAGAGCG
>DATMEC010000036.1:0-3745 GCA_035557125.1 Steroidobacteraceae bacterium | reverse complement strand
GTGCGCGGCATCAGGCTGACGGACGGCCAGCGCGTGACCTCGCTGATCGTGCTCGGGGACGGCCCGATCCTGACGGTATCCGAGCGCGGCTACGGCAAGCTCACCGAGATGGACGACTTCCCGCGGCACGGGCGCGCCGGGCAGGGCGTGATCGCGCTGCAGACCAGCGAGCGCAACGGCGTGCTGGTCGGCGCACGGCAGGTACAGCGCGACGACGAGATCATGCTCATCAACTCCAGCGGCACGCTCGTCCGGGTGCCGGTCAGCGACATTCCCGTTCTCGGGCGCAACACGCAGGGCGTGCGCATCATGCGGCTCGAGGAAGGCGAGAAGCTCGTCGGCCTCGAGCGCATCGCCGGCGACGATTCACAGGGCGGCGAAGGCGCGGGCTGAGCCCGGCGGGTGCGCGTCCACAACTTTTCCGCGGGTCCAGCCGCCCTGCCGCTGTCGGTCCTTGAGCAGGCGCGCGACGAGCTGCTCGATTGGCAGCACGGCATGTCGGTGATGGAAGTCAGCCACCGCAGCCGCGCCTTCATGGACGTGGCGGAGCGCGCCGATGCGGACCTGCGTGAGCTGCTGGCGATTCCGGCCAGTCATCGCGTGCTGTTCATGCAGGGCGGTGCGACCGCGCAATTCTCCGCCGTCCCGCTCAACCTCGCGCAGGCAGGCGCAACCGCCGACTACGTCAACACGGGCCATTGGTCCGAGCGCACGATCCGGGAGGCGCGCCGGTTCGTTTCCGTCGCGATTACGGCCGACGAGGCGGGTTCGCACTACACGACGGTCCCGGAACCCGCGGCGCTGCGGCCGTCGCCCGGCGCGGCCTACCTGCACTACACGCCCAACGAGACCATCGGCGGCGTCGAGTTTCCCTACGTCCCCGAAACCGGCGCCGTGCCGCTCGTCGCGGACATGTCCTCCAGCATCCTGTCGCGCCCGATTGACGTGGCGCGCTTCGGCGTCATCTACGCCGGTGCGCAGAAGAACATCGGCCCGGCCGGCATCACGGTCGTGATCGTACGCGCGGACCTGCTTGGCGGTGCGCGCGCGGCCACGCCGTCCGTCCTCGACTACCGGGCCGTGGCCGAGGCAGGTTCGATGCTCAACACCCCACCGACGTTCGGCTGGTACGTCGCGGGCCTCGTGTTCCAGTGGGTCAAGCGCGAGGGCGGGCTCGCGGAGATGTCGAGGCGCAACGAGGCCAAGGCCCGGATGCTCTACGAGGCCATCGATGCCTCCGGATTTTATTCGAATCCGGTCGCCCGCAACTGCCGTTCCTGGATGAACGTGCCGTTCCGCCTGGCGCGGCCGGATCTCGACGAGACGTTCCTGGCGGAGGCCATGTCAGAGGGACTTGCCAATCTTGCGGGGCACCGCGCCGTAGGCGGCATGCGTGCGAGCCTCTACAATGCGATGCCCGTCGACGGCGTGGCGGCGCTAGTGGCCTTCATGCGCGATTTCGAGCGGCGGTACGGCTGATGCGGTTTCGGGTGCGCACCCTGAACAGCATTTCGCCGAAGGGACTCGAGCGTTTCCCGGCCGGTCGATACGAGACCGGGCCCGAGATCGGGCGCCCCGACGCGATCCTCGTGCGTTCGGCGGACATGCACGGCATGGACATTCCGGCAAGCGTGCTGGCCGTCGGGCGGGCGGGCGCGGGCACCAACAACATCCCGATTCCACTGCTTTCGCAGCGCGGCGTCCCGGTCTTCAATTCGCCGGGCGCGAACGCGAATGCGGTCAAGGAGCTGGTGCTGGCCGGGCTCTTCCTCGGCGCGCGCCACATCGGCCCCGCACTCGACTTCGTGCGCGGCCTCGACCTTTCCGGCGACGAGCTCGAGGCGGCCGTGGAGGAGGGCAAGAAGCGCTTCGTCGGTCACGAGTTGCCAGGACGCGTGCTCGGCGTGGTTGGCCTCGGCGCGATCGGCGTCGAGGTGGCCAACGCCGCACACCTGCTCGGCATGCACGTGCTGGGATACGACCCGCAGATCACCGTGCAGCGAGCCTGGCAGCTGTCGTCCGGCGTCGAGCAGGCGCTGAGCCTCGAGGACCTGTTCACGCGCTCCCACGCGGTCACGGTGCACGTGCCGCTGACAGACGCGACGCGCGGCCTCGTGAACGCGAAGCGCGTCAGGCTCATGCCCGAGGGCGCTACGGTCCTCAACTTCGCGCGTGCGGCGATCGTCGACGAGGCGGCCGTCGTCGCCGCGTTGCGCGGGCGCCAGCTTGCCGCATACGTCTGCGATTTCCCGTCCGCGGCGCTCCGCGGCGTGCCCGGCGTCGTCGCCCTGCCGCACCTCGGCGCGTCCACGAGCGAAGCCGAAGAGAGCAGCGCGATGATGGTCGCGGACACTCTGCTGGACTTCCTCGAGCACGGCAATATCCGTCATTCCGTGAACTTCCCGGAAGCGGCGTTGCCCCGCATGCCGGCGACTGCGCGCATCGTCATCGCGAACAGCAACGTCCCGAACATGGTCGGCCAGATCTCGACACGCCTCGCCGACGCCGGGCTCAACATCGCGGACCTGCTCAACAAGTCGAAGGGCGGGCTCGCCTACACGCTGATCGACATCGACGGCAAGGTCCCTACCGGGCTCGTTGAACGAATCGCGTCCATCCAGGGCGTGCTGAGCGCCCGGGCGGTATAGGTGGGCACCGTGAATCGCTTCGAGTCACTTGCCGCGCCCGGCGTCCGCGGCCTCTCGCCATACCTGCCAGGCAAGCCGGCCTCGGCACTCGAGCGCGAGTTCGGCATCAGGGGCAGCATCAAGCTCGCGTCGAACGAGAACCCGCTTGGGCCTGGACCGCGGGCCGAAGCTGCGCTCGCCGCCGCCATCGCCAACGTCGGCCACTATCCGGACGGCGGCGGGCACGGCCTGCGCTCGCGGATTGCGCACCGGCACGGCATCGACATCGGCCAGGTGACGCTTGGCAATGGTTCGAACGACGTCCTCGTGCTGCTCGCGGAGGCCTTCCTCGTGCCCGGCGTCGAGGCGATTTATTCGCAATACGCGTTTGCCGTGTACCCGGGCGCGGTGCAGGCCTCCGGTGCGACGGCGCGGGTCGTGCCGGCTTGGCCATCCGGCCACGCGCAGCCGCTCGGCCACAACGCTGCGGAACTGGCTGCGGCGGTCGGGCCGCAGACCCGCATGATGTTCGTCGCCAACCCGAACAATCCGACGGGCACCTGGCTCGAAGAACCGGAGCTCGATGCGCTGTTGCGCGCGGTTCCACCCGACGTGATCGTCGTACTGGACGAGGCCTACCACGAGTATTCGGCGGAGCTCGGCGTTCCGGACGGCACCCGGTGGCTGGACCGGCATCCAAACCTCGTGGTCACGAGGACGTTCTCGAAGGCCTACGGGCTCGCGGGATTGCGCGTCGGCTACGCCATTTCGCATCCGGACGTCGCGGACATCCTGAATCGCGTGCGGCAGCCCTTCAACGTGTCGGTGCCGGCGCTTGCGGCGGCGGCGGCGGCGTTTGACGACGTCGAGCACCTCGCAGCGACGGTGAAGCTCAACCGCGCCGGGATCGAGCGATTGCGCTCCGGCCTTGCAACGCTCGGCATCCGTGCGCCGCCGTCGGCCGGCAACTTCGTGCTGGCGGATCTGCGCCGCGAGGCCGGGCCCGTCGACCACGCGTTGCTGCGCGAAGGCGTCATCGTGCGCCCGCTCGCCAACTACGGCCTGCCGAATCACCTTCGAGTCTCGACCGGCACTGCGGAGCAGAACGAGCGCCTGCT
>DATMEC010000035.1:0-10156 GCA_035557125.1 Steroidobacteraceae bacterium | reverse complement strand
CGAGACAGCCGCCTGGATCAATCGGCCAAAAAAGAGACCGATCCAGCCGAGCGCGAGCACCACGAGCGCCGCGAGGAAGACGACGAGGATGCCGCCTCCGCCCTTGCGGCCGCCGCTGCCGCGCGGCGCGAAGCGCAGGATAGTGCGCGCGACCATCGCGATGACGGTGAGCCCGAACAGCAGGCCGATCATGCGCGTGCTGAGCCGCATGTCCCCGTTCAGCACGTGGCTGAACTCGTGCGCGATCACGCCTTGCAGCTCGTCTCGGTCGAGGTTCACGAGCGCGCCGCGCGTGACCGCGATCGCGGCGTTCGCCGGGCTGTAGCCGGCGGCGAAGGCGTTGATCCCCGCCTCGCGCTCGAGCACGTAGACCTGCGGCACCGGCACGCCCGAGGCGATGGCAATCTCCTCGACGACGTTGCGAAGCCTGCGCTTGAGCGGGTCGGTGGTGTCGGCGCCGACGCGCGTGCCGCCGAGCTGCTCGGCGACCTTGCCACCGCCGGCGGCGAGGGACACCGTGCGCGCGAGGCTCGAGATGCCGATTGTGCCGAGCACGACGACGGTCGTGAACAGCACCACGAGCGGGTAGCGCGACAACGACATGTCGGGCGACGCGAGCAGCCCGCCGTCGTCCTGCACCGAGAGAATTGCGACGGTCGTGACCACGACGAGGTCGATCGCGACCACGATCGCGATCACCGCGAGGATGAACAGGAACACCATCCAGCGCGACTGCCGCCGGGTGGCGGCCTGCCGCGCGAAGAAATCCATTTAGGTGAAGCTCACCTTCGGCACTTCGCGCTTCTCGGGGGACTCGATTTCGAGCAGCTGCGCGGGCAGGAACGTGAACATGCCGGCGACGACGCTGCCCGGGAACATCTCGCGGCGGTTGTTGTAGCCCAAGACTGAGTCGTTGAAGGCCTGGCGCGAGAAGGCGACCTTGTTCTCGGTCGTGGTCAGCTCCTCGGAGAGCTGCATCATGTTGCGGTTCGCCTTGAGGTCCGGGTAGGCCTCGGCGAGCGCGAACAGCCGGCCTAGCGCGCCAGAGAGCGCATTCTCGGCACCGGCGAGTTGCTGCACGGCGGCCGGATCGCCCGGGTTCGCGGAGGCGGCCTTGAGGCCTGCGACGGCGGTGTTGCGCGCGTTGATCACGGCCTCGAGCGTCTGCCGCTCGTGCGCCAGGTAGCCCTTGGCCACCTCGACCAGGTTCGGGACCAGGTCGTGGCGGCGCGTGAGCTGCACGTCGATCTGCGCAAACGCGTTTTTGTAGCCGTTCCGCGCCGTGACGAGGCCGTTGTAGATCCCGACGGCCCAGATCACCAGCAGGACGATGATTGCGAGAATGACCCAACCCATGGCAGTCCTCCCTCGAAGCCCGGCGAATGATACACCGTCAGCGCGCCGGCTCCGCGGGCAAGCGTGCGCGGAGCCAGGCCGCAATGTCCTGGATCTCAGGGCCGCAGACCTGGTGCTGCATCGGGTATTCCTTCCACTCGACGCGGTAGCCCGTGGCGCGCAGCCAGTTGCAGGCCATGACGCCGAGCGCGAGCGGCAGCACCGGATCGTACTGGCCGTGGCACATCAGGATCGGCGTCTGCCGGTTGGCCTCGGCGAGCCCACCCGCGAGCACCGCCTGCAACGGCAGGTAGCAGGACAGGGCGAGGATGCCGGCAAGCGCCTCGGGATGGCGCAGCGCGCCGTGCAGCGCGACCGCGGCGCCCTGCGAGAATCCCGCGACCACGATGCGCGCCGCTGCGATGCCGAGCGCGCGTTCCGCGGCGATCAGCCCGTCGAGGAGGGCGACGGATTCGCCGAGGCCCGCCTCGTCCGCGCGGCCCTCCGCCGTCAGCGTCTTGATGTCGTACCAGGCGCGCATCTGCATGCCCATGTTGAGCGTCACCGGGCGCACCGGCGCGTGCGGGAAGACGAAGCGGATTCCCGGCGCGGCCGGCAGGCGGAGCTCCGGGACGATCGGCACGAAGTCGTGCCCATCCGCGCCGAGCCCGTGCAGCCAGATCACGCTGGCCGAGGCCGGCGTCGCGGGCGCCAGGACGACGGCGTCCGCGGTTTCCGTCATGCGATGGGTCATGGATCCAGGAACTCTAGCAGTCCTGGTACTTCCAGTAGCGCTGCTTGCCCGCCGCCAGCAACTCGATCGCCTGCGCGAGGCGCCGCTCGCGCGTGGCCTCCTGCTTCGCTTCGACCAGCCAGTCGACGTACTCGCGCTGCTGGCCGGGCGTGAGACGCCCGAAAGTCGCGCGCGCCTTCGTGTTCTTCTTCAATGCGGCGACGAGGTAAGGCGGCGCCTTCGGCGGCGGCTTGCGCTTCAGTTCCCGCTTCGGGCGAACGCCCGACTCGTTCAGCGCGACCGCGAACTTCACCGCGCGCACGATCACTGCATCCGGCGGCAGCTCGTCCCGCGAGTGGTAACGCCGCCCGCCCATGCCGAGCTTCGCGTCCTTCGGAAATACGCGGTCCGCGTCAGCACCGAGCTTCTCGCGGATCAAACGCTCGCTCCAGAACCCGAAAGCTACGTGCCGCTTGAATGCCGCCATCATCGCGACGATGCCCTCGCGCTCGAATGCAGGCACGCCCCATTTGATCGTCTCCTCGATCTTCGGGTAGCCCTTGTGCACGAGCTTGCGCACGTGCTTCAGGATCGGCTTCGCGAAGTCGGCGGACTTCGCGATGTAGGCGTCGACGGCGGGATTCTTCATGCCGCGATTCTAGCGCGGCAGAAAACCCCGCAGAAGCGGCCACGCGCCGGCCGCGACCACGGCGAGCGCGAAGCCAATGGACAGGGACGGTCCCGAGTCCGCGGCAGTGGCCGCGAACTCGAGGACCCAGTTCGTGACGCTCGCACCATGTCGCAGGACGACGGCGACGCCCGCGGCGCCGGTTCCGGCCACGATCGCGCCGTTCACCCACGCTTCCCGCCGCAGGCGCCGGCGCCCAAGCTCCAGCCGGCGCTCGGCGTCGGCCAGGCGGCCGGCGGCAGGCAGGGCCTCGAGCGCCGCAGCGCGCGCGAGCACGCGCGCCTCGAAGCCAGGCAGGGTGTCGGCATCCGCGAACAGCCGGCGCATGCGCGCGTCGAGGTCGTTCACGCGCTCTCCCCCGCGCCGAGCGCGGCCGCAAGCCTCGCGCGTGCGCGATGCAGGTGCGTCTTCACGGTATTGGCCGGCAGGCCCATCATCTCGGCGACCTCGTCCACGCTGCGCTCGTCCAGGTAATAAAGCGTAACCGCCTGGCGCTGCTTTTCGGGCAGGGCCTCGACTTCCCGGCGGAGCCCCGCGTCGTGTGGTTCCGCGACTGGCGTCGCCGCCACGTCCTCCACTTCCGCGAGCACCGCCGCATCCGACATCGAAAGCGAGCGACGGCGCGCTCGCAGCGCCGACACGGCGGCGTTGCGCGTGATTGCATAGATCCAGGTCGAGAGCCGCGCGCGGCCGTCGTAACGGGGCAGCGCCTGCCAGAGCTTCACGAACACCTCCTGCGCCAGGTCTTCGGCCGCAGCCCGGTCGCGCAGGATGCTGTACGCGAGCCCGAACACCGGGCGCCGATACGCCGGCACCAGACGTTCGAAGGCCTCCTGCCCCCGGCCGGCCTGGATCAACTGGATGATCGCCTCGTCGGCCGGCATTCAGATGGGACCTTCTCCCCGGTTGATACGCACGGGGAGCCCGCCAGGTTTCAGGCGATCTTATACGCGTCCTGAAACCCCGCGCGGCCCCGGCGCGTATCAACGGCCATGAGCAGGCTGGAATCCGGAATGTCGTCGGGCGCGCGCGCCCTGGAATGCGCCATCATGGCGGTCCTCGTGCTGCTCGCCGGGGATGCGCTTCGCTCGGAGCTGGCCCCGCTCTGGCAGGCCCTGCGCCTGCTGCTCGGAAGTTGAGTCGTAGGGAGTTCCTGCATGGACATTGAAGTGCTCGCCCTCTTGATCCCGATCAGCATGATCGTGCTCGGTGTCGCGACCGCGATCGTCGCGATCGTAACCTCGCACCGGCGTCGGCTGCAGCGCGACGACATGCGCCACAAGGAACGCATGGCGGCGATCGAGAAGGGCATGGAACTGCCGCCGGATCCTGTCGAAACCGGCCCCGGTGCGAAGACCGGCGGCCTGCGCAGCGGCATCGGGGGGATCCTGGTCGGCGTCGTGCTGTATCTCGCGCTGCGCGGCGTCGCGGACGAGGACGTCGCGCTGTTCGGCCTTATCCCGGCGGCGATCGGCATCGCGAGCCTCGTCAGCTGGCTGGTCGAGGGGCGCCGGAACCCGAACGGCCGCTGATCGCGCGCCTCCTGCATGGATACGGCCTTCTACACCGCCGGCTTCCTGGCGATCACGCTACTCGCATTCCTCGCGCTCAGGCTGCTCGACAGGCGCCTGACACTTGGCTTCGGCCTGTTGTTCGTCGCCTACCTCGTGCTCGACGACTTCATCACGGGCCTGCCCTATACGGCAGGGATTTTCGATCTCAACCCGGCGCAATGGAATTGGGCAGGCAAGGTGTATTCAATCCTGCTGTCGACGGCGGTGATTGCCGGGCTTGGAATGAGCGCGAGGGCGGCGGGCCTGGTGCTGCCGCGGCGGAACGTCAGGGCAGGCATCATTGCCCTGATCCTGCTCGTCCCGCTCGGCATCGTGCTCGCGCTCGCCTTCGAGCCGGAGCTCCCCTCTGCGGAGACGCTCGCATTTCAGCTTCTCATGCCGGGCCTGGCGGAGGAGCTCGCCTTCCGCGGCATTGCGCCGGCCTTGTTGCTCGGGCTCATCCGCGGAAAGAGTCCCGGGCCGGAAACACCCTGGGTCGTCGTGTGCATCGCGGCGGTTCCGTTCGCCGTCATTCACGGCCTCGGCTACTCCGAGGGCGCGTATACCTTCGAGCTGGCGCCCGCGCTGTGGACCTTCAGCGGCGGGATCGTCTACGGCTGGCTGCGCTTCGCGACCGGCAGCCTGCTGTTCCCGCTGCTGGCTCACAGCCTCACGAACGCGGCATTTCACCTCACGCCGCTGATGCTCACGTGAGCGGATTCAAAGGGGACGCGCACCTTTAACGACAGCACTCATCGGCGGACGCGCAGTCAGCCGTTAAAGGTGCGCGTCCCCTTTGGATCCGATGGCGATCCGCGCGAGCGTCCCGCCCCCGGCGCGCGGCTCGAGGGCGAGCGTGCCGCCCTCGCCGAAGCACAGCCGCAGGCGCTCGGCCACGTTGGCGAGGCCGTGTCCCCGCGGCAGGCGGTCCGTGCTGTCCGGCCGGATGCCGCTGCCGTCGTCCTCGACCTCGATCACGAGGTCGGTACCGCGCTCGTAGACGCGGACGTCGACGGACAGCGGACGCGAAGGGTCCATGCCGTGCCTGAGCGAGTTCTCGATGAGCGGCTGCACGATCAGCGCCGGCACGCGCCGCGCGCCGAGGCCTTCCGGCATCGACACGCAGTAGCGGAACTGGTCTTCAAAGCGCAGCTTGCAGAGCTTCATGTAGCTCTCGAGGAAGCCGATCTCGTCGGAGAGCCGGACGTTCTGCACCTGGCCTGCGCGCAGCGCCATGCGCAGGAGCTCGCCGACCCGCCCGATTGCGTCGAAGGCGCGGTCACGCTCGCCGATCTGCACCAGGCTCGCGATCGCGTTCAGGCTGTTCAGCAGGAAGTGCGGGTTGATCTGCGCTTGCAGGGCGTTCAGGCGCGCGTCCGCGAGCTGCGCCTCGAGCCGCGCCCCGCGCAGCTCCGTCTGGGCCGCGTCCCACAGCGCCTGCATGCGCAGGCGATGGCTGCGCACGGCCGCAAACGTGGTGAGCGCGATCGCAAGGATGCTGAAGTTCATCGCCCAGAACGCGGGACCGGCCGGCGGCAGGAAATAAATGTCGAACAGCTGCTCGAAGGTCGGTTGCAGCTCGTGCCGCAGGATGTAGCTGAAGTAGGACATCGCGGTCGAGCCGGTGAGCGCGATTGCGCTCCAGGCGGCGAGTGTCGAGGCCCACAGCACCCGGCGCGGGCCCTGGATCGTCCGGTGCAGCGCGCGGTAGAGCGCCGGGCTCACCAGCACCCAGAAACAGTAGTGCGGGATCATCGCCAGCAGCGTGTCGGTGAAGGTGACCTCGATGCCCTGCGCCTCGTAGTTGACGTAGAGCCCGAACCCGACCGAGACCGCCATCGCGAGCCAGCCCCCGGCGAGCGCCCACCAGCGGGATCGCCTGCCGCCGATCAGGAACTCCGCGTCCTCGCCCCGTGACGCCGCCGGAGCCAGGGTCCCGGCCGGCGACGGCCGCTCCATGTCTCCCTTGATCCCTTCGACCAGCGTGCCTTCGATCCGCGACGCCATCAGTTGTTGTCCTTGTGGCCGATGCCGGACAGGAGTTTTTCGAGGATCTCGCGTCGCGCGCGGCCCATCGGCAGCGCCTGCCCGCCGTGCAGGTAGATGTTGTAGCGGCCGTCTCCGCTCGAGCGGACCTCGCGCACGTGCGACGCATTGACGATGGCGGAGCGATGGATGCGGAAGAAGCGCCTCGGGTCGAGCTCGCACTCGAGCGAGGCGAGCGTGCGTGACAGCAGGTATTCGCCGTTCTTGGTGTGAACCCGGCTGTACTGGCTCGCGCCCTGGATCCAGGAGATGTCGCTGACTTCGAGCGAGAACATCCGCCGGCGCACGCGGATCGTCATTTGGTCCGCGTATTTTTCCGCCGGCGCATGCGCGCCGTGCGACGCTGCCTCGCCGCTGCCATTCGTGCCGACCGCGCCGGCGATCTGGCGCGCGAGCCCGGCGACGCGGCGCTCGGCGATGCGCTGCTTCGCGCGCATCACGCTGCCGAGGAAGCGCTGGCGCTGGACCGGCTTCACCAGGTAGTCCGACACCTGGGCCTCGAAGGCGGGCAGCGCGAATTCCGGGTGCGCGGTGACGAGGATGACGTAGGGAATCGGCTCGTCGATGTCTTGCAGGACTTCGATGCCGTTGCCGCCCGGCATCTCCACGTCCATGAACACGAGGTCCGGCTGGTGCTCGGTGATTTTTCGGCGCGCTTCCGCGGCGGAAGCGGCCTCGCCGACCACGTGCACGTCCTCGTCCGCCGCCAGCAGGGAGCGGAGCATGCGGCGCCCCAACTCCTCGTCATCGACGATGAGTGTGCGCACCCTGGGTGTGCCGTTTTCCGCCATGTCGAGCTTGTCCGCTCAGGCCGTTGGCATTCTGCAACATGAGATGCGTCCACCCTGCAGTTCGTTCCGCAAAACTTGCGAACGGCCGGGAAGGTTTGCCAAGTGCCGGTTTTTCTGATGCTTACGGCCGTATGGTCGGAGCACGCAACAGACCTCCTCGGACCGCCTTTGTTGCCCGTAAACAACGGGTATTCCGGCAGCACCGAGGGTCGGTTGTTTCATGCAACCAACCGGGCAGCCGTGTCTGCCCGCGGGAGGAGACAGCAATGGAACGTAAGTACCAGCTCGCTTCGGCCGTACGTCGAGCACTCGTCATGGGTGCGTTGACGGCCGCCGGCGCGACACCTGCGCTCGCGCAGGAAAGCCTGGGTGAAATCGTCGTCACGGGTTCGCGCATTCGTTCGGCGAACCTCGAGTCGACGACGCCCGTGACGCAGGTCACCGCAGCGGATGTCGTGACGCAGGGCGTCACCCGCATAGAAGACCTCGTCAACCAGTTGCCGCAGGCTTTTGCGGCGCAAAACGTCACGGTCGCGAACGGATCGACCGGCACGGCGACCCTTAACCTCCGTGGTCTCGGGTCTGCACGTACGCTCGTGCTGGTCGACGGCCGGCGCATGCCCTACGGCGGCGTGACCAACTCGGCGGCGGACATCAACCAGATCCCGACGCAGATGGTCGAGCGTGTCGACATCCTGACGGGCGGCGCATCGGCCGTGTACGGCTCGGATGCCGTCGCGGGCGTCGTCAACTTCATCATGAAGAAGGACTTCGAGGGCGTCCAGGTCACGTCCCAGTACAACTTCTACTGGCACGAGAACGACTACGGCGGTCCCGGCGACGTCAAACTGCGTGACACCATCGACCAGTTGAGCGAGGGGAACCCGGATCAATTCCAGTTGCCGGACGACACCGTCACCGACGGCGAGGGCAAGGAACTGTCGCTGTTGGTCGGCGTCAACTCCGGCGACGGCCGCGGCAACCTGACGGCCTACGCCACGGTGTTCGACGGTGACCAGGTGCTGCAGCGCGATCGCGACTACTCGGCCTGCTCACTCGATACCGATCCGCCGGTCGAGTCATTTGCCTGCGGCGGTTCAGGGACGAGCTCGGGCGGGATGTTCACCGACTTCGACACCTACTACCTGACGATCGACACCGCGGACAACATGCGGGACTTCGTCGATGCCGACCTGTACAACTTCGGTCCGCTGAATCATTACCAGCGTCCGGAGCGCCGTTACAGCCTCGGCGCGATGGGCCACTACGAGTTCGGCGAGCATGCCGACGTGTACACGCAGCTGATGTTCACGGACTACGAGTCGGTCGCACAGATTGCCCCGGGCGGCAACTTCTTCGACACCAACTCGGTCAACTGCAACAACCCGCTGCTGCCGACCGGTATCCTCGGCACCATCGGCTGCGACGCGGCCGCGATTGCGGCTGGCGACGACGTGGCGATGTACATCGGCCGGCGCAACGTCGAGGGCGGCGGACGGCAGGATGCGTTCGCGAACTCCTCGTTCAGGATGGTGGCGGGCGTGCGCGGCGCAATCAACGACGCGTGGGGCTACGACGTCTCCGCCCAGTACTCCACCCAGACGGCCAACGATTCGACCCTGGGTTTCTTCGCGAAGGACCGGCTCAACCGTGCGCTCGACGTGGTCGATGTCGCCGGCGTGCCGACCTGCCAGTCGGTCATCGACGGCACCGACCCGAGCTGCGTGCCGTGGAATCCGTTCGTGCCGAACGGCGTCACCCAGGACCAGCTCGACTACCTGCAGGTCACGGCGCTGCAGGTCGGCCGGCTGAACCAGGAGATCTACAACGGCGTGATCAACGGCGACCTCGGCGTGTACGGCATCAAGACGCCATGGGCGAGCGACGGTGTGCAGGTGGTGTTCGGCTCCGAATGGCGCCGTGACACGATCAAGAACCGGGTGGATCCGCTGCAGGAGGCGGACCAGCTTGCCGGCGCCGGCGGCGCCACGATCGGCATCAGCGGCGGGAACCAGGTCGAAGAGCTGTTCTTCGAAGGCCGCGTGCCGCTGGCGCAGGACCGGACCGGCGCCGAGAGCCTGTCCTTCGACACGGCCTACCGGTACTCGGACTACGGCGACAGCGTGCAGACCGACACCTACAAGCTCGGCCTCGAGTGGGCGCCCATCCAGGACGTCCGGCTCCGCGGCAGCTACCAGCGTGCCGTCCGTGCCGCCAACATCATCGAGCTGTTCACCGCGCAGGGCTTCAACCTGTTCGACTCGAATGGCGATCCTTGCGGTGAGAACGCGCAAAATCCGGGAGCGGACGATCCTGCGCCGATTGCGTCGCTCGAAGAATGCGTGGCGACGGGAATGCCTGCCGCGCAGTTCGGCGCCGGGGCACTCGACAGCCCGGCGGGACAGTACAACTTCCTGCAGGGCGGCAACGTCAACCTGACGCCTGAGGAGTCGGACACGTACTCCTACGGCGTCGTGTTCACGCCGCGGTTCGCGCCGGGCCTGGCCGTGACGATCGATTACTTCGACATCAAGATTGACGACACGATCTCGACCTTTGGCCAGGTCAATACCTGGACGGCCTGCTACCAGAACAACGATCCGGCGGCCTGCGGCCGGATCAACCGCAACCCGAACGGGCAGCTCTGGGTCGGACAAGGCCATGTCGAGGACGTCAACATCAACATCGGCTCGTTGCAGACGAAGGGTTATGACCTGAACGCGACGTATACGGGACTGGAGATCGGCCGCTTCGGCAGCCTGGCCTTCAACCTGACCGGCACGCTGGTGGACGAGCTCGTCACCGATCCGGGCGCGGGCTTCGATCCATACGATTGCGTGGGCTTCTACTCGACGGTCTGCAGCGCGAATTCCGTGGGCGTGCCGACGCCGGAATGGCGTCACCGGTTCCGGACCAGCTGGGTCACGCCGTGGGACGTGGACCTGTCGCTGACCTGGCGCCATCTGGGCAAGGTCGTGGGCCTCGAGGGAGCCAATCAGGAGTTCTCGGA
>DATMEC010000034.1:0-2409 GCA_035557125.1 Steroidobacteraceae bacterium | reverse complement strand
TTTGGGCACCAAGCAGCAAGGCTACGCCACCGCCCACCTACCTCAAAGGGCGCTGCTTGCCCCCATTCCCGCCGTGCTACCGTAGCCAGACCCAGGGACGGGTCGCGGGATGCTGTTTCGACTCTTCATCATCAGCCTTCTGTACTTGCCTGCCGCCGCCGTCGCGGCGGCGGACGCCGGCTCATTTGCGATTACGATCCTGCCGTTTTCGGCTGGCGACGCGACGGTCGAGGCCGTCACGAGCGGGCGGCTCGATCGCGAGTTCACGAACTTCGACTTCAAGGCGACGCGCGAACGCGGCGGGTCGTTCTGGCTGCGTCTCGAGCCGAAAGCCGGCGCGGATGCCCCCGCCGACGTGGCGCTCGCCGTGCGCAAGGGACGGCATTTCGACCTTCGCGCCTATGACTCTGGTACGCGGGCGGGGCAGCCGCTGACCCTGGCGGCGACCCTGCCGGAGTACCGCGCCGAGCAGACCGCCCTGTATGCGCTGCCCGCCTGGCGGCCATCGGGCGACGCCATTTACGTGCATGTCGACGCCTCGGGCATCGGCGCCGAGCGTCTCGACTTCTCGCTGCCGTCGCTCGCGGACACCATCGCGCGAGGCCGCGCGCAGACGCGCGCCGTCGCGGCCGCCTTCGGCGCGCTGCTCGCGATGTCGGTGACGGCCCTTCTCATTTGCATCATCATGCCGGCGAGGATCTTCGTCTGGTACGCGATGCTCTTCTCGCTGCAGGCGCTCTACATCGTTTACATATCCGGCCAGGGCTTCGACTGGCCGATTCTCGACGTGGCAACCCCGCTCGCTTCGCACGCCTGGAACGTGCCGGCCGCGCTCTCGGGCGCGGCAGCCTGCCTGTTCGTCCGCAGGATCACGGACATGCGTCGCTTTTACCCGCGTCACTACGTCGTGTTCGGCTGGCTCGCAGCCGCCTTCGTCGTGCTGGCTTTCTCGAACTTCGTGCGCGGGCCCGCCACGAACCCGCTCATCACCGCGACCGGCAACCTGATCTTCCTGGGCGCAGCCCTCTATACGCTGGTCATCGCGTTCTTCGCCTGGCTGCGCGGCAGCCGGCCAGCCGGCTGGTTCCTGGTCGCGTGGGGCCTGCTCGAGGTCATGACCATCTGGACCGCTGCGAAGTCAATCGCCGGCGTCGCCGAGTCGCTGCTGTTCTACGGCCTGCCGATCTCCATGGTCCTGGCGGCGATACTCGTCGCGCTCGGCGTCGCGGACCGGCTGCGAGAGCAGCGCGTCGCACTGTCGGAAGCTGAACGCCGCGCGCAAACCGATCCGCTCACGGGCGTCCTCAACAGGCGCTCGATGATCGAGCGGCTGCACGCGGCCTGCGATCGCGCCAAGGCCCGCGGGCTCCCGATCGCGCTGCTGTTCATCGACCTCGACCACTTCAAGGCCATCAACGACACGCGCGGCCACCTTGCGGGGGACGCCTGCCTGCGGGCCCTGATCGGGCCGATTCAGAAGGAACTGCGCATGTCCGACGTGATCGGGCGCTATGGCGGCGAGGAGTTCGTGGTGATCCTGAGCAGCGCGGATGCGCGCGTCGCGCAGGGGATCGCGCAGCGCATCCGCGAGCGCGTGGAGACGCTCGAGGTCGAGGGCTTCGGCGATCCGATCCGGCTGACCTGCAGCATCGGGGTGGCGACCAGCGATGCGCTCGG
This sequence comes from Steroidobacteraceae bacterium, assembly GCA_035557125.1. Lineage (GTDB taxonomy): Bacteria > Pseudomonadota > Gammaproteobacteria > Steroidobacterales > Steroidobacteraceae > SCUD01. The sequence goes on along the minus strand of DATMEC010000034.1, from coordinate 732 downwards.
CGTCTGGGGCGAGGAGCTCGTTGCGCGTGCGGACGCGGCGGTGTACGTCGCGAAAAATGCGGGCAGGAACCAGGTGTTCGTTGCAGTGCCGGCGGCGGCTTAGTCAGGGGAGTAAGCGCCCGACTGCGATCAGGTGACGCTGATAGTAGGGTGAGTCGATGCGCGCGACGCGCACGCTGTCGCCGCTCGACGGCGCATGGACGAACCGGCCGTCGCCGAGGTAGATACCGACATGCGAGAGACTCTCCTGGTCCTGAAAGAACAGGAGGTCGCCTTCCGTCGCCTCCGCCAACGGGATCTTGAGAGCGGCGTCGAACTGCGCCCGCGAAGTGCGTGGCACGACGTGGCCGTTCGACGCATACGCGTAATAGACGAGGCCGCTGCAATCGAAGCCTTCGGCCGGATCAGCGCCGCCATAACGGTACTGCACACCGACCATCGATAGCGCCAGTTGCACGACGGGGCCACGCACGTCGCCGGACGGCGAGCCCGCCCCGACATTCTCCCAAGAATCCTTCGCCGGCGTGCCTGCGCATCCAGCCGCGAGCAGCACCGCTGCCACGATGCCGGAAAGACCGGCCCGCTCACCCGGGCGTAACGCACGGCCAGCCACTTTTCTACGCAACCTTGTCCGATTCGCCCACGCGCGAACGCGACCTTGCGATGGCCGCGGCCATCAGCGTGATCGCCGATACCGGCGTCGTCATCACCAGGAACAGCGTAATGAGGAGC
>DATMEC010000033.1:0-3220 GCA_035557125.1 Steroidobacteraceae bacterium | reverse complement strand
TTCGGCGCCGCGCGCAACGTCGAGGAGGGCGGCTCGCTGACCATCATCGCGACCGCGCTGATCGACACCGGCTCGCGCATGGACGACGTGATCTACGAGGAGTTCAAGGGCACCGGCAACAGCGAGATCCACCTCGACCGGCGCATCTCCGAGAAGCGCGTGTTCCCGGCCTTCAACATCAACCGCTCGGGCACGCGCCGCGAGGAACTGATCACTTCCCAGGACGAACTGGCGAAGATCTGGATCCTCAGGAAGCTCCTGCACCCGATGGACGAGCTCGCCGCGGTCGAATTCCTCATCGACAAGATGAAGGACACGAAGACCAACGGGGAATTCTTCGATTCCATGAAGCGCGGATGAGCGAGGCACTGCGCCACCTGCGCCGGGTCGACCCGGTGATGGCGCAGCTCATTCGCCGCGCCGGCCCGTACGCGGCCGGTCCCAGGCGCGGGGTCGGTCCCTACGAGTCGCTCGTGCGCGCGGTTGCGTACCAGCAGCTCACGGGCAAGGCCGCAGAGACGATCCTCGGCCGCTTCTACGCGCTCTATGGACTCGACTGCTGCCCGGAACCCGCCACACTCGTCGCGACGCCGGTCGAGCGCCTTCGCGGCTGTGGCTTCTCGCGCGCCAAGGCGGCGTCCATCAAGGACATCGCGGCGCGGACCCTCGACGGCACGATCCCGACGCGCCGCGCGCTCGCGCGCATGAAGAATGAAGCCATCATCGAGCGGCTCGTCGAGGCCCGCGGCGTCGGCCGCTGGACAGTCGAGATGTTCCTGATGTTCACGCTCGGCCGGCCGGACGTCCTGCCGGTGGACGACTACGGCATCCGGCTCGGCTACAAGATCGCCTACGGCAAGCGCATGCTGCCGAAACCGAAGGCGCTCGCGAGGCTCGGTGAGATGTGGGCGCCGTATCGCACGACGGCCTCGTGGTACCTTTGGCGCGCCGTGGACATGCACAGGGCGAAGCGTGGATAGGCTGAAAGAGGCCCTCGACCGCCACGAGGTCATCCTCGGCGACGGCGCCATGGGCACGATGCTGCACCGCGCCGGTCTCACGGACGGCGCGCCGGAGCGCTGGAACGTCGAGCGGCCGGACGTCGTGTCGTCCATCTATCGCGCATACGTCGAAGCCGGCAGCGACTTCATTTCGACCAACACCTTCGGCGGAACGCGCAATCGCCTGCAGCTCGATGGCCTTGCGGACCGCGTTGCCGAGCTCAACGAGGCCGGCGCGCGCCTCGCGCGCGAGGCGGCGGGAGACCGCCTGGTTGCCGGATCCGTCGGGCCGACCGGTGAGCTGATGGAGCCGCTCGGCCTGCTGACGCCGGAAGATGCGCGGCAATCATTCGCGGAGCAGGCCCGCGCGCTCAAAGCGGCCGGCGTCGATTTCGCGCTCATCGAGACCATGAGCGCGCTGGAGGAAGCGCAGGCCGCGGTCGACGGCGTGCGCGAGGCGGGCCTGCCGGTCGCCGTGACGATGAGCTTCGACACCAACTTCCACACCATGATGGGCATCAAGCCCGCGAAGGCGGTCGCAACGCTGTCCGGCTGGGGCGTGGGATTCATCGGGGCGAACTGCGGGAACGGGCCAGCCGAAATCGAGCGCATCATGACCGAGATGTCGCAGGCGACGCCCGCGGGCGTCGTCCTCATGGCGAAGTCGAACGCCGGCATGCCGCGCTGGAAGGACGACCGAATCACCTACGGCGGCACGCCGGAGGTCATGGCCGACTATGCGAGGCGCATGCGGGAACTCGGCGTGCGCATGATCGGCGGCTGCTGCGGCAGCACGCCGGAGCACATTGCGGCCATGCGCGCGGCACTCGATCAGGGCACCAGGTAGACCGCCGTCAGCGTGATGAGGAAGGCGACGACCGCGACCAGCGCGTGAACCACGATGACGCCGTTCGGCAAGCGCTTCTGGTCCATGTGCTGTACGGCCAGGTAGAGCCCGCCCAGCGCGGCGATGCCGAACAGCCACAATGCCCAGGGTCCTGCGCCCCGCAGGCCGGTTTCACGCGATGCGATCAACAGGACGATGACGCCCGAGACGGCGAGCAGGCCGTGCGTCGCGGCGACAATGCCGCGGGGCGGCGTGCGGCCGCGGAAGTGCTGCACCGCCATGTACAGGCCGACGACCGCGCCGAGCGCGATGAGTAGCACCGCAAGGTTGAACATGTGATTTCTCCTTATTGCGAACCCGTGACGCGCCAGATGACGTTGCCGACGTCATCGGCGACGAGCAGCGCGCCGGCCTTGTCGACGGCGACGCCCACGGGACGGCCATGGGCATTGCCTTTGTCGTCAATGAAGCCGGTCAGGACGTCGAGAGGCGGGCCAGAGGGCTTGCCGTCGCGGAACGGTACGAAGATTACCTTGTAGCCCGAGTGCGGCTTGCGGTTCCACGACCCGTGCTGTCCGACGAACATGCCGCTCCCGAATTGCGGCGGCAGCTTCGCGCCGTCCGCAAGCGCAAGGCCGAGCGAAGCGGTGTGGGGTCCGAGTGCGTAATCGGGCTTGATGGCCTTTGCGACGAGATCCGGACGCGGCGGCTGTGCGCGCTCGTCCACGATCTGGCCGTAATAGCTGTAGGGCCAGCCATAGAAAGCGCCGGGCTTCACCGAAGTCATGTAGTCGGGGACGAGGTCGCCGCCGATCGTGTCGCGCTCGTTGACCACTGTCCACAGCACCCCAGTCGCGGGCTCCCAGGCCATTCCGTTCGGGTTGCGCAGGCCGGATGCGTACACCCGGCGCGCGCCGGTCGCCGCGTCGATCTCGAGGATCGCCGCGCGGTCGACTTCCTTGTCCATGCCATGCTCGGCGACGTTGCTGTTCGATCCCACCGTGACGTAAAGCTTCGAACCGTCGGGACTCGCGATGAGGTTCTTCGTCCAGTGATGGTTCAAGTCGCCACCGGGCAGGTCCGCGACTTTCGTGCCACGCCCCTCGATCGAGGTTGCTCCGGGCCGGTAGGGAAAGCGGACGAGTGCGTCCGTGTTCGCGACGTAGAGCTGGTCCCTGACGAGCGCCATCCCGAACGGCGAGTTGAGTTCCGTCAACAGGGCCGAGCGCTGGTCCACGCTCCCGTCGCCGTCGGAATCCCTGAGGAGCGTGATGCGATTCGCGCTCGGCACGGCGGCGCCCGCGCGCTTCATGACCTTGCCCATCACCCAGCCCTTGACGCCGAGCAGCTCCTCGCGCAAGGGCCGCTCGGG
>DATMEC010000032.1:0-4689 GCA_035557125.1 Steroidobacteraceae bacterium | reverse complement strand
CGCGCCGCCGCCACCGCAAGATGCTGGCAACGCCCGCCACGGCCGGGCCGCTCGGGCAATCGCACGACAGTCTCGCCGCCGTGGATCACGAGGTCCGCAGTGCCGACCGCGAGCTCGTGGCAGATGAGCAGCGCCGCCGCTTCGGCGTCGCCGGTGAGGCGCGCGGAACCGCGCACGGCGATCAGCCCGCGTGTCGCGGCCGAGCGCGCGACGGCCTCGAGCGCGTCCTCGAGCGAGCCGACGAGGCGTGGCTCGAGCCCGGGCGCGGCCAGCAGGCCCGACGCGAGAACGGCCGGGTCGTCGCGCGGCACGTCGGATATCATCAGCGCCTCGACCTGCGTTCCGGCAAACAGGCCTGGCAGCCGCCCACCCTTGACGAGCGACAGTGCCGCACGCTCCCGGTTGAGCCGCTCGATGTCGTATTGTCCGGCCAGTGCGCGGTCGAACACCGCGGACAGCTCGGCAATGCCGACGCCGGGCGCCGGGACCTCGAGCAGGGCCGATGCGCCGCCCGACACGAGCAGCAGCACGCGGGAGCCCACGGGCGTTGCCGCCGCGAACCCGAGCAGGGCCTCGCCCGCCGCGAGGCTGCGCGCATCGGGCCGTGGGTGCCCGGCCTCCAGGCAACGCATGCCTTCAAGGCCGCGAAGCTGCGCCGGAATGGCGCCGTCCGGTGCGACCACGAGCCCGCGCTCGAGGCGCGTGCCGAGCGCGTCGCGCGCCCCCAGCATCATCGACGCCGCCGCCTTGCCGACGGCGAACGCGCTGACGGGCGCGCCGTCCTTCGATCCCGCAAGCGCCGCGCGAACGCGCCGGCGCCCGTCCACGGCCGCGACGGCGGCGCGAAACAGGTCGAGGAGCAGCGCGCGGCGGGGATCGACGGCTAGACCGCCCGCGCCGTGCGCCCGCCGGGCAGGTCGAGCATGCGCTGCGCGCGCACGCCGTCGGAGCGCTCGTGCTCGATTCGCGCGAGGAACTCGCGCGTCACGTCCCCGGTCACGTACTCGCCCGAGAAGCACGACGTGTCGAACGCGGTGATGCGCGCGTCGTCGTGACGGCAGGCCGCGACGAGGTCGTCCAGGTCCTGGTACACCAGCCAATCGGCGCCGATCGCGGCCGCGACGTCTTCCTCGCTGCGCCCGTTTGCGACCAGTTCCGTGGCGACGGCCATGTCGATGCCGTAGACGTTCGGGAAGCGCACCGGCGGCGCGGCCGAGGCGAAGTACACCTTGCGCGCGCCGGCCTCGCGCGCGAGCTCGATGATCTGCGCCGACGTCGTCCCGCGCACGATCGAGTCGTCGACGAGCAGGACGTTGCGGCCGCGGAACTCGAGGTCGATCGCGTTCAGCTTGCCGCGCACCGATTTCTGGCGCATCTCCTGCCCCGGCATGATGAAGGTGCGGCCGATGTAGCGGTTCTTGACGAAGCCCTCGCGGTACTTCACGCCGAGCGCGAGTGCGAGCTGCAGTGCGCTGGTGCGGCTCGTGTCCGGGATCGGGATCACGACGTCGATGTCGTGATCGGGCGTCAGGCGTTCTATCTTTTCCGCGAGCTTCTCGCCCATGCGCATGCGCGCCTTGTGCACGGAAATGTTGTCGATGATCGAGTCCGGGCGCGCGAAGTAGACATACTCGAAGATGCAGGGCGTGTGGCGGCGAGCCTGCGCGCACTGCTGGGAATGCATCCTGCCGTGCATGTCGACATAGATCGCCTCCCCCGGAGCCACGTCGCGCTCGAGGGTGAAGCCGAGCATGTCGAGCGCGACGCTCTCGGAGGCGAGCATCCACTCGAGGCCACGAGCCGACTTGCGCTTGCCGAGCACGAGTGGGCGGATGCCGTGCGGGTCGCGGAAGCCCGCGACGCCGTGCCCCACGATCATCATCACGACGGCGAAGCCGCCGCGGCAGCGGCGGAACACGCCCTCTATGGCGCGAAACACGTCGGCCGGTGCCGGGCGTACGGCCGTCGAGCGCTGCAGCTCGCTCGCAAATACGTTGAGCAGCACCTCCGAGTCCGATCGCGTATTGAGGTGCCGCCGGTCCTCCTCGACCATGGTGCGCGAGAGCTCTTCGGCATTGGTCAGGTTGCCGTTGTGGCCGAGGCCGATCCCGAACGGCGCGTTGACGTAGAACGGCTGGGCCTCGTCCGCGCCGTCGCAGCCTGCCGTCGGGTAGCGCACGTGGCCGATCCCGGCATTGCCCACGAGCTGGCGCATGTGCTCCTCGCGGAACACGTCGCGCACGAGGCCGGCGTCCTTGTGCACGAACAGCGCGTGCTCGTCCATCGTCATGATGCCGGCGGCATCCTGGCCGCGGTGCTGCAGCACGCTCAGCGCGTCGTAAATGCGCTGGTTGACCGCCGAAGTCCCGACCATTCCGACGAGCCCGCACATCGCCTAGGTCCCTGCAGGCGTCGCCGCCTGGTCGTAGAGCTCGAGTGCGGCCGGCTGGGCATAGCGCTCGATCCAGTTGGCGACTGCTTCGGCGGCGGGCATCGAACGGGTGCGTTCCCACCAGGGCTCGAGGTCGAGGTTGACGGCGCGGCCCGCGAGGACCAGGAGGCCGATGACGATGACGCCGCGCAGCAGCCCGAACGCGCCGCCGAGTGTCCGGTCGATCGCGGCGAGGCCGACCGCGCGCCGCGCGTAATGGGAGACGATGCTGCCCACCAGCGAGCCGAAGAGCAGCACCAGCAGGAGCACGATCGCGCGGCCCGTCCACTCCCGCACGCCCGGTTCCGAGAGTGCGCCACCGAGCCAGGGATTCACGATGTAGGCGAAACGCCAGGCCAGCCAGAGGCCGATCAGCCAGGAGGCCAGCGAGATGGATTCGCGGATGAAGCCGCGAAACACCCCGACGGTGCCGGAGACGAGCAGGATGATGGCGAAAACGTGGTCGGCGCCGTCCATTGGTCCAGGGGCCCCCGAGAGGTGCCGCATTCTAGCCGATCAGGGGTGCCGGGCGACGACCGTCTGGAATCCATCCTTCGCGAGCCGTGCGGCGATCTCTTCGGCTCGCTTGCGATCCTGTTCGGGGCCTACGCGTACGCGATAAAGGACCTGGCCGCTGGCCCGGTACTCGAGCACGAATGCCGCGTAACGGCGCTTGCGCAATTCCGCGACGAGCTGGTCGGCCTTTGCGCGGCTCGAGAATGCGCCAAGCTGGACGGCCCACGCCGGTGCTGCCCCAACCGTCACGGGAGCGGCCACGGGCGCACGCGCGGGTGCAGGCGCGGGTGCAGGCGCGGGCGCGGGCGGCGCCGCAATGCTTTCCCTGGAAGCGGTCTTGGGCTCCGGCTGCGGGCCGGGCGTGGGCTCCGGCACCAGGATCTGCTCTTCGGGCGCAGGCGCCGAATTTCCGATCGGAACCTCGACCCGCCGGGTTGGCGCGGATTCCGGCAACGCCGCCGGTGCCGGGTCGCGGCCCTTCAGGATGGCCGGCACGACCAGGACCACGATGGCGACCAGCACCAGCGCCCCGATCAGCCGTTCGCGCACGCGCACTTCCATGACCGAGGATTGTAGCCGCTAGGACAGCAAGTCGAGCGCAGGGCCGACCGTCAGGAACGATCCGAACACGATGGCACGGTCTTCCGGCTGCATTTCCGCGCGCGCCTGCTCGAGCCCCGCCGCGACGCTTGCTGCCGCCTGTACCGATGCGGCCCCGGCCTGGTTGATGCACAAGGCAAGCGCAGCCGGTGGCAGTGCACGCGCGCTTTCGAGTCCGACGGCGATCCAGCGGCTGACCTGCCCGTCGAGCGCGGCCACGATGCCTTCGATGTCCTTGTCGCCGAGGATTCCGCAGACCGCGAGCGTGCGACCCTTGCACGGCCGCGCGGCGAGGCTCGCCGCCAGTGCCTGCGCCGCCTGCGGGTTGTGCGCCACGTCGAGAATCCACTCGGGCCGGCCCGGCAGCACCTGGAAACGGCCCGGGAGCCGCACCGCGGCGAGGGCCGAGCGGACCGCTGCGTCCGGCACGAGCAGCTTCGGTTCCACGGCTTCGAGCATGGCCAGCGCGACCGCGGCATTGCCGAGCTGGGCGGAACCTGCGATGCCGGGTAGCGGCAACTCGCGCCGGCGCGAGCCGAAGCCCACGTAATCCCAGCCGTCCGCGCGCTCGACGAAGTCGAAATCCGTGCCAATGCGCTTCAGGCGCGCGCCGATGGCGGTCGCATGCGCCACGATGCTCTTCGGCGGCCGCCGTGCGCCGCAGATCGCCGGCCGGCCGCTGCGGAAGATGCCGGCCTTCTCCCGGCCGATGGCCTCCACCGTGTCCCCCAGCCATTCGCGATGGTCGAGGCCCACCGAAACGACGGCTGCGGCATCCGCGTCGAGGAGGTTCACGGCATCGAGCCTGCCGCCCATGCCCACTTCGAGAACCGCGGCGTCGACGCCGGCCCGGGCGAAGACGATGAAAGCGGCCAGCGTGTTCCATTCGAAGAAGGTCAGCGAGACGTCGCCGCGCGCGGCATCGATCGCGGCGAAGGCCTCGAGCAGTTCCGCGTCGGCAACGATGCGGCCGCGCACGCGGATGCGCTCGTTGTAGCGAACGAGGTGGGGCGACGTGAACAATCCCGTTCCATAGCCGGCCGCGGCGAGGGTCGCCTCAAGGGAGGCGGTCACCGAGCCCTTGCCGTTCGTGCCGCCGACGGCCAGTACGACGGCATTCAGGGGCGTTGCGAGCCGCTCCC
>DATMEC010000031.1:0-6838 GCA_035557125.1 Steroidobacteraceae bacterium | reverse complement strand
CCAGCCGATGGTCGTCACCGCGACGCCTGCGAGCAGCGACGCCACGGCCTGCGCCCCGAACACGAGGAAGTCGTTCAGCGTCTGCGCCTGGATCCGCTCGCCGCGGCGGTAGGTCTTCGTCAGGAGCGTGGTCGCGGCGATGAAAAGCAGGTTCCAGCCGAAGCCGAGCACCCCGAGCGCCCAGCCGTAGTGCACGACGCCGTGGCCGGCGTATACGGCGGTGCCGACGGACACCGCCATCAGCAGGGTACCGGCGACGATCACAGGCCGGTCGCCGAGCTTCGCGATGATCCAGCCGCTCGCGAGCGAGGGCAGGTACATGCCGAACAGGTGGATCTGGATCACTCGCGCGGTGGCGACCTCGTCGTGCCCGTCCACCACGTGCATGCTGATCGGGGTCGCCGTCATGATGAAACTCATGACGGCGTAGGAAGTGAGTGCCGCCAGCACCGCCACCCGGAACACCGGTTGCGCGGCAATGTCACGCAAACGCCGCGGCGGCGTCGGATCGGCGCTTGCGGTCGTCGCCGACCCGTCGATCCGGGACAGGACGGCCGCAGCCACCAGGTAGAGCCCGGTGGCCGCGTAGAAGGAGCCGGCGTAGTGGGCGGACGGCACGAGGTCCGCCGTGCGAACGGCGAGCTCCGGGCCGAGCCAGGCGGCGACCAGGGCGCCGCTCATGACCACGGCGATCGCGCGGCTCGCCCGCGCAGCCTCGACATACTCGGTCGCGGCGAACCGGTACTGCATGACCACCGCGTTGTTCGCCCCGAGCAGGAAAGCCGCGGCGCAGAACAGCCAGTAGCGCCCGGTCATGATGGCGTAACCGGCCAGCACGCAACCGGCCCCCGCCTGCAGGGCGCTGCCGACAAAGACGGCACGCCGGCCGTAGCGATGAATCAGGACGCCGGCCGGCACGACGCTCGCGGCAACTCCGGCGACGAGCAACGAAACGGGGAGCGTCGCGAGCGCAGGCGCCGGCGCGAGGTGCGTGCCGATGATTCCGCCGAGCAGCACGAACAGGAAGCTGCCCGACATGCAGAGCGCCTGGGTCGCCGACAACATCCACACCGGCCGCATGGCGCGCATCCTACACAGCCGCAGCGAACCTGCGCGGTGAGACTCAGTTCACGTTTCCATATCGCCTGGGCCGGCGAAACGCCGCCAAGTCATTGAAACATAATGCACTGAAGCGGAAACGACTGGCGCTCCGCGCAGAGGCTGGGATAATGGTGCGCATGGACAAGGTGGAGGGGGATAAGAGTCCGGACGACGGGATCGTCGCCGAGGACGTCACGTTGCTCGTCGAGCACATCGAACTCACGAGCCCCCAACTCCTTCCCGAAACCCACGATTGGGAAAAAACGGGCCCGGCGGCCGATCTCGACGATGCGCCGATCCTGGTCGGCGAAATCCCCGACGACGACCCCGAGCTCGAAAGCATGCGCGTCGAGGACGACACGCAGCTGTTCACCGAGACCCAGGCCGACCTCAACCAGCTTCTCGTCACCGAGCGGCGCCGCAACGAGCACGCGACGGCTCTTGCCGCCGAGCGCGCACGCTGGCAGCAGCGCGTCGATGACCTTCAGCGCGCGCTCGCCGAGCGCGAGCGCCGGATCGAGGTACTGCAGGCGAGGCTCGCGGAACGCACGCTCGAGCGCGAAGGCCTGGCTGCGGAACTGCGCGAATCGCGTCCGCTCATGACCGCCGTGATCGACGCGCTGCCGCCGGATGTCGCTGCCGACGGCGCCGACGGGGACGCCGAGATGTCCCCGGAGGTCGACTTCACGCTCGAGCTTCCGGCGCCCGAGCTGTCGTCGCTGGCGCCCTCTGTCGCGGCGACGCCGCGGCTGCGCCGCTACCTCATTGGCCTCGACCTCGTCGGCTGCGTGCATGAGATCACGAGCCGGCGCGTCAACATCGGCCGCACCCGCGACAACGACCTGCGCATCATCGACCCGACCGTGAGCCGCCTGCACGCCATGCTGACGGTGAGGAACGGCGAGGCCATGGTGGTCGACGCGAACAGCAGGAACGGCATCTTCGTAAACGGCATCCAGGTGCGCTACGCGCGCCTCGACGACGGTGACCTCGTCACCTTCGGCACCGTGCGCTTCCGCTACCGCGTCGGCTCGGAATCCACCGGCGGCACCGGCGGCTCCGCCTGAAGGCGGATTCGTGAGATCGGCCTGAGCGCCACGAGCGCGACCAGGCACAGCACCAGCAGCACCACCGCAAGCGGCACCGGGGAATGGCCGGTGAACGCCGCGACCATTTGCGTCGAGACCGCGGCCGTCACCAGCTGGAGGAACCCCAGCAGCCCCGAGGCTGCGCCCGCGATCGCAGGTTCCCGCGAGATGGCGCCGATCGTGGACGAGGGCGCTGCGATTGCGTTCGCGAAGCCGATCGCCATCCCCGGAATGAAGAGCGCGAGCGGATGCCAGACGTGCAGCACGGCGAGGACCGCCATCGAGAGCGCCCCGGCGAAGGCGATCATTGCGCCCGCGCGCATCATACGCAGGCCGCCAATGCGTCCCGTGAACCGCGCCGCGAGCAGGAAGCCGGTGAAAGAGGCGACTGCCGGGAAAAACAGCAGGAGGCCGAAGCTCGATGGCGAGACCCCGAGCACGTCGATCGCGACGTACGGCGCGCCCGTCACGAAGGTGTAGATCATGCTGACCATGCACGAGCCGAACACCAGGAACGCAAGATACTCGCGCGAAGCGAGGAGTCGCCGGAAGCTCGCCCAGTAGCGCAACGACGGCCCCGCCGCGCGGTGGGCGCGTCGCGCGTCGCGCAGTTCCCTGGAGGCGAACAGGAACACGGCGAGGCCGAGCAGTCCCGACAGCGCGAACACCGCGCGCCAGTCGAGCCACTCGAGCACGAAGCCGCCGATCGAAGGCGCGAGCATCGGCGCGACCAGGATCGCGGTCGCGGTCGCCGCCAGCGCGCCGGCGGCCCTGGCCGGGCCGAAATGGTCGAGGATCGTCGCGCGCATGACCGACATCGCCGCGCCGCCGCCGAAGGCCTGCACCACGCGCGCGGCGACCAGCGTGCCGAGCGACTCCGCGAAGACGCCGGCGGCGCTGCCGAGCACGAAGAGCCCGAGCGCGAGCAGCACGATCGGCCGCCGGCCGTAGCGGTCCGAGAGCGGCGCGACGGTGAGGTTGCCGAGCGCGATCGCGAGTATCGACAGGCTGATGAGGAGCTGCGCCGAGTGCGGCCCGACCTGCATCGCGGACGCGATCGTGGGCAGGGCCGGCAGCAGGACGTGCAGGCTGAACGTGCCGATCGACCCGATGATCGCAGAGGCCGCAATCAGGCGTCGGCTTGCAACTGCTAGAATGGCAGCGGCCGGCACGCCCGGCGCACGATGCTTGCTCATTTCCTGATCCTCGTCGCCCTGGTCCTCGTGAACGGCCTGTTCGCAATGGCCGAGCTTGCGCTTTTTTCGTCGCGCGCGACGCGGCTGAAGCAGCTCGCCAAGGAGGGTAGCCGCGGTGCGCGCGCGGCGGTCAGGCTCCTCGACGACCCGACCCGCTTCCTGTCGACGGTGCAGTTCTACATCACGCTGATCGGAGTGCTGGCGGGCGTCTATTCCGGCGCGCGCTTCGCCGGGCCGCTCGCAGGCTGGCTGGCGCGGTTCGACCTGCTCGCGCCTGTCGCCGACTACCTCGACACCACCGCGTACGGCGTGGTGGTGGTTGGCGTCACCTTCCTCTCGCTCATCATCGGCGAGCTCGTGCCGAAGCGCTGGGCGCTCACCAATCCCGAGGCGATCGCCTCGCGCCTCGCGCCATTCATGGAGGCGCTCGCGATCTTCAGCAAGCCATTTGTCTGGGTGCTGCAGGGCTCGACCGAGCTGGTCTCGCGGCTCCTCGGTATACGCACGACGTCGAACCGGAGCGTGAGCGAGGAGGAGATCCGCTCGATGATCGCCGAGGCCACGCACACCGGCATCTTCCACGTCGCCGAGCACCAGATGATCGAGGGCGTCCTGCGCCTGCCGGACCGCACGGTGCGCAGCATCATGGTCCCGCGTGGCGACGTCGTGTGGCTCGACGCCGCTGACGGCCGCGAGGCCGTGTGGAACGCCGTGCGCACCAGCGGGCATTCGCGGTACCCGGTCTGCCGCGGGCAGCTCGACGAGCTGGTTGGCGTGGTCATGACCGGCGACCTTGCCGAATGGCTCGGCAACCGGGAGGCCGGCGACCTCGCCGCCCGCGCGCACGCGCCGCTGATCGTGCACGAATCGACGCGCATCCTGCGGCTGCTCGAGCTGTTCCGCGAATCGAAGATGCACTTTGCGGTGATCGTCGACGAGCACGGCTCGATCGAGGGCGTCGTCACGCCCTCGGACATCCTGACCGCGATCGCCGGCGAGTTGCCGGAAGCCGCCAGCGAGGAACCGGCGGAGGCGGTCGCGCGGGACGACTCGTCCTGGCTCGTCGACGGCGGCATGTCGATCGACGACGTCGAGCACCTGCTCAAGGGCGGCAACATGCGCTCCGGCGACGACTACACGACGCTCGCCGGCTTCGTGCTGGCGCAGCTCGGGCACCTGCCCGCGACGGGCGAGAGCTTCCGCTGGCGCGGGCTGCGTTTCGAAGTCGTGGACATGGACGGCCGGCGCATCGACAAGCTGCTGGTCCAGCGTGTGGCGCAGGCCTGAGCCGATGGCTTACCGGCCGGTCCGCGAGGGCCGTCATGAAACCGTCGCCATCCGCGGCCTTCCACACCACGTCGTGCGCTGGGGGCCTGATTCGGACGACCCGGTGCTCCTCCTGCACGGTTTCGCGGACGCGGCCACGACTTTCCAGTTCGTCGCCGACGAGACGGATCCTGCACTGCCGCTCCTCGCCGTCGACTGGCGCGGCTTCGGCCGCAGCGCCCGTAGCCCTGGCGGCTACTGGTTCCCGGACTACTACGCCGACCTCGAGCAGATGGTCGAAAGCTTCTGCCGGCGCGGGCGCGCGCGCATCGTCGGCCACAGCATGGGCGCGAACGTCGCCATGATTTACGCGGGCGTGCAACCGGCCCGCGTCGCCGGGCTCGTGAACCTCGAGGGCTTTGGACTGCCGCGCACGGAGGCCAGGCAGGCGCCGGAGCGGATCGCGGCGTGGCTCGACCAACTGCGCACACCGCCGGCCGTGGGCGAGTATGCAAGCCTCGACGAGCTCGCGGCGCGTGTCGCGAAGCGCAACCCGCGCCTCGCGCCCGACCGTGCCGCCTTCATTGCCGCCTGCTGGAGCGAGCCGCTCGGGGACGGGCGCGTGCGGCTCCTCACCGATCCTGCGCACCGCCATGTGAATCCCTATTTATACCGGCGCGAGGAGATGGAAGCCTGCTGGCGGCGCATCGAGGCGCCGGTGCTGCTCGTGGCAGGTCGCGAGTCCGATGCTGCCCTGCGCCTCGCGCCGGAGGGCGGCGTCGAGTCTTTTCGGCCGATCGTCCGCAAACTGGCGATTGAGGAGGTGGCCGGAGCCGGTCACATGCTGCATCATGAGCAGCCCCGCGCCGTCGCGAGGCTCATCGAGGCGTTTTTCGGGCAACCTGTGCAATGAGATGGCGACTGCGCGGCTACCTGCGCCGCACGATTACGTATCCATGGGCGCGCCGCATCGTCGTCGCTGTGATCGGGGGCACGATTGTCCTGGTCGGCGTCGCGATGGTCGTGCTGCCTGGGCCCGCCATCGTCGTCATCCCGCTCGGGCTCGGCGTTCTGGGCCTCGAGTTCGCCTGGGCGCGGCACTGGCTGCGCAAGCTGCGTTCGACGGCGAGCGACGTCGTGAGCCGCGTCCGCGGAAGGCCGAAAGTCCCGCCACCCCCGTCATCCCCGAACCCGCCTCCGCCGCCCGTCTAGTCACGCCCGGGTTCATTCACACGCGCGCACCGGCCAGTCGGGAACCCTTCGCTCGCGCGGCCGGAACGTTACGCGCTCGCTTGAGGAACCCGCCCGGCCGGAGCGCGCGAGTCAGGCCCCGCCGTGACGAGGTGCGCATGCAAACCGTTGCAGGGCTGAAGGAGACGGGCACTCTCGGCTGAACGCTGTCGCGCAGACTGCGTACCCCAAGGGTCCCTGCCCGGCGCGAAGTCCGGGCGTTGGTAGCCGAAGAAAAGTTCGCGTCTAGCCTTTGAGCGCGGCCTCGACGGCCGCGAGAGTCCGCGCCAGCGGACCGGCCGACTTCGCCTGCAATTCGGCAATTTCGGCAATCGTCGACTTCTTGAAATCGCCGTCCCGCACCGACGGCAGGTTGATGCGCACGTTCAGGAGTGCGGATTCGAGACCGGCCTTGGCGAGCAGGGCGCCGACGCCGCCGTCCGAGATCGAATTCCGGTTGCCGGTCCTGGCTGCATCCTCGGCGAGTTCGATGGCCTGCAGGCACAGCCGCGCCGTGACGAGCGGCACGGAGGTCGCCTTTTCGTAAGCGGCCGCGATGGCCGTGGCGCGTGCCGTCTTTTCGTCCTCGGTGCCTTTCGGCAGCCGCATGGCCGCCAGTACGTCGTCGAAAGCCCTGGTGTCGTCGTCGACCGCGCGCATCAGGTCCGCTTTCAGCGCCTGCGCCCGCTCGGCCAGCCGGGAAGCGGACTCCCACGCGGACTCGTAGCCCGCCTTGCCGACCGTCAGGTTCGCGACCATGGCCACGAGCGCCGCGCCGAGGGCGCCGGCAAGCGCCGCAGTCGAGCCGCCGCCCGTGGCGGGCGAGTTGCTCGACACCTCGTCGACGAAGCCCTCGACCGTCATCGACGCGAGTGGTGCGGGCATCCGGACAGCGTACTCGATGACCCGCTTGTCGGGATCGAAGGGCGCGAGTTGCGCGAGGCCCAGCGACTGGAC
>DATMEC010000030.1:0-17044 GCA_035557125.1 Steroidobacteraceae bacterium | reverse complement strand
GATCGCCGCGATCGACATGGCCTCGATGAAACTATGCGACGCACCGGCGTAGACGACGCTCTGTGCCGGCACGCCGGCGCCGAGCAGCCGGCGCGTCATTTCGACGCTCTGCTCCGCAAGGATGTCGCATTCCGCGATCGCGAGGAAGGCGGGCGGCAGGCCCGCGAGCGATGCGTACAGCGGGCAGGCGAGCGGGTCTCGCGCATCGCGTTCGTCGCGCAGGTAGTTTTGCCAGTACTCGCCCATTTCCTCGCAGCCGAGCATGTAATGCGGGCCGCCGTAGCGCCGGCAGGCTCCCGCGGAAGACTGCGTCTCAAACGCGCCGTAATTGAGGAGCATGCCGCACAGCGGCGGTCCGGTGCCGTTGTCCCGCCTCAGGAGGCTGGTCGCGACGCTGAGGTTGGCGCCGGCCGAATCGCCACCGATTGCGAGACGGCCGGTGTCGATGCCGAGCGCGCGGCTCTCTCCCGCGAGCCAGCCGACCACGTCGACGACCTGCTCGAGGGGCACGGGAAACTTGTGCTCGGGCGACAATGCGTAGTCGACGCCGACGACGCAGCAACCGGCGCGAGCCGCGTACTCGCGCATCACGCGGTCGTGGGTGTCGATGCTGAAGAGTGTCCAGCCGCCACCGTGCAGGTAGACCAGCGCCGGCAGGGTTCCTTGCGCGGGGCGGTGAATCCGTGCCCGCACCGGGCCGTGGCGCGTCGGCACGAAGAGTTCCCGCGTCTCCAGCATCGCGGGCCCGCCCTGTCGCCAGCGCGCCCTCGCGTCCTCTGCCCAGCGGCGGGCGTCAGGATAGGGCGTGCTGTCGGATCGGGGATGGCGGACCGCTGCTTCGGTCACCGCAACGATGAATCGGCGGATGTCCGGGTCCAGGTCTTCCCCGTCGGCGGAGCCCGCCTCGCTTCGCGCGTGGTCCATGGCCGCATCCTCGCGTCGGTCGCCGCCGGTCGCCGTCGCCTGCCGCTCATTTGTCATCGTGAGCGGGCCAGATGTACGCTGGTACATGAGCCGTAGCACCCGGGGCGCCGACTACCAGGACATTCCACGTCCGATCGCCGCACTCGCCGACGAGTATCCACCCGGCCACCACGATCCTCATCACCACCACAAGCGGGCGCAGCTGATCTACGCCTGCGCGGGCGTGACGGTTGTCATCACCGGCGAGGCGAGCTTCGTCGTGCCGCCGCAGCGCGCCGTGTGGGTGCCGGCGGGCGTCGAGCACGAGGCACACATGCGCGGCCACGTGTCGTTGCGCACCCTGTATGTAGATTCAACGGCATTTCCAGGCCTGCCGACGACCTGCCGCGTGATCGAGGTGTCGAGCCTCCTGCGCGAGCTCATCATCGAGGCCTGCCGCATCCCGGTCGAGTACGAGCTCGAGGGACGGGACGGCCAGGTAATGAACCTGCTGATGGCCGAGCTCATCGCGATGCCCGCGACGCCGCTCGACGTGCCGATGCCGCAGGACCCGCGCCTCGTCAAAGTGTGCACAGCGATCCTGCGCGAGCCCGGGCAGAACGAGCCGCTCGACGGCTGGGCGGACATCGCCGGGATGGGACGGCGCACCTTCACGCGCACTTTCCGCCGCGAGACGGGAATCAGCTTCGCCACCTGGCGGCAGAACGTCAGGTTGATGGAAGCGCTGTCACGGCTCGCGATCGGCCAGCCCGTCACCACGGTCGCCTATGACGTCGGCTACAACAGCCCGAGCGCCTTCACCGCGATGTTCCGCCGCGCGTTCGGCCGGGCGCCGACGCAGTACCTCGCCTTGAACCCTGCCTCGAAGCCGACCGACCCGCACCACTGAGAAACGAGATTGGCGTCCGCTCGCCGAATCGTGTGTTTGCTGACAGTCCTCGGCCTGCAACCCCTCGGCTGCATTGCGGCGGAACCTGCGCAACAGGTCGCCTGCGAAATCAGTGGCCTGAACCATGCCTGGGGCTTTCAATACATGGGCGTCTACATCGATCCGGCCGGAACCGTCGGAGAGTTCAATTATTCGTCAAAGGATTCTCAGTGGGCTTCCAATCGGGGCGAGCCCCTGACGCAAAGCAACCTGCGCGAGAAGTACCGTCCCGGCAACCGGGTCCTCGGAAAGGTGTGCCCGGACCAGATGATCTGGCTACGTGACGAACTCAACAAGGTGCGCTACTCGCCCATCTCGAAGCCGACCCATGCAGCTTCCGACGCAGGCGTCCAGTCCACGCAATGCTGGATGTTCGGGGCAGAGGGAGAGCCCGGACAAAACGTCCGACTGCGCGAAACCGGTGACTTCGACTCACGCAACCTCGCCGAGTCTGCCCCGGCCCTCGCAAACTGGCTCGAGGCGGTCGCTCAGGAAGCGAAGAACAATGCTCACGTCCCCCTCAATTCGAAAGGCTGCATCGCATACCCGGAATCGTTGAACCAGCAGTACGACGAAACCATCGAGCAAACGCCCGAAGAACGCGATCGGGCCATGAAAATGTTGAGCGCTGCCGAGGGATTGCGCTGTCGAATGGGTGAAGGCCGCTGGTTCGGCGTTTTCGGGACGAAGTCTGAGCAACGACCTACGCCAGAAAACTTCGAGATGAATTACTTCCAGCTCAATGCCCAGGCCGGCGAAGGTCGCGTCGCAGACGGCGGCAATGAGGTTCAAAAAGTGAAGGTTTCGACCAACGTGGCCGGCATACTCCTGGAAGACAACCCGATGGACAACCAGGAAGTTCGCACGATGACCGTCGCGCCATACCTGATCGGCGGCCAGAATCGCTTTCCGGCCGTCATGCACGAAATCATGTCCGATACCGGGGGACTCATTGCGACAACTTACGTAGGCTCGTGCACGATGATCCCACGCCCCTGACTTACGATCAGCGGCCGGGATTCAACTCCCGCATCCATGCGAGCAGGTCATCCGACTTTGTGTTCTCAAGCGCCGCCGTAATCTCACTGAACACGGTGTCGCGCTCATCCTGCCCCAGCTTGAACTTCGCGCGCTGTCCGACGACCGTCGCTTCGAACGGGACGATCATCCGCTTCAGCTTGTCGTAGCGCGCGCCCATTTCCGCGGGCTCCCAGGCATTCGGGCGGCCGCGCTCCATTGCGCTGACGAGGTCGTGCAGATGCGCATCGAGCCGGGCCGGCGTCTCGTCGAACGCGATCGTGACGAGAAACTGCACGACCGTGTAGTTCCACGTCGGGGCCCAGGTCCGGTCGCTCACCCAGGACGGTGAAATGTAGCCCTGCGGGCCGCTGAACAGCAGGATCGCGCGTGGGTCGCGCTGCAGCGCCGCGCAGTGCGGGTTGGAGCGCGCCATGTGTCCTTCGAGCGCTTCGATCTTCCCCGTTCCGCCGACACGCGGGCGAAGCGGCAGCGGCGTCGCCCGGAAGCCGTCGTCGCCGGCCGACACCACCCAGGCGAGCGGATTCGACGAGACGAGGCGCAGGACCTGCTCATCGCTCTTCGGGGCGAAGACGTCGCGTGGCGCGGTCACGACTAACCGCTCCCGCGCGTGAGCGTCGAGTTGTGCCTGCCGTAACCCGCATACAGGAACGCGCCCACCGCGACGTAAACGGTGAGGAAGACCGCCATCAGCGGCTCGCCCGACGCGGCCTGGAAGCCGATGTCGATCAGGACCGGCAGGATCATGGCGATGCAGAGCACGAGCGCCGTCGCGGGTATGTAGCCGATCCAGGCCCTCCCGATCCGGAAACCGCCGAGCGGCACGCGAAACGGCCGCGGCAGGTCGGGCCGGCGCGACCGCAGCCACATCGTGCAGAAGCACACGGTCGCGAACGCGAGGCCGGCGCCGAGGCTCACGAGGTCGGCGAGCATCGCGATCGGGAAGAACGCGGCGCACACGGCGGAGACGACGCCGAGCGCGATGATGCCACGATGTGGCGTGCGGAACCGCTCGTGCACGCGGCCGAAGAGGGCCGGCAGCATACCGTCGCGTGACATCTGGAAGGTAATGCGCGACTGGCCGTAGGCGTTCACGAGCAGCACGGACGCGAGCCCCATCAGCGCGCCGACCTTCACGAACACGGCGACGCCCGGCCGGCCCATGCGGTCCACGGCGAGCGCAACCGGATCCGCCACACCGAGCTCGCGATACGGCACGACGCCGGTAAGCACAGCGGCAACGGCGAGATAGAGCGCGGTGCACACGAACAGCGCGCCGAGGATGCCGACCGGCATGTCGCGCTGCGGGTTGCGCGACTCGGAAGCCGCGGTCGAGACGGTCTCGAAGCCGAGGTAGGCGAAGAACAGGATTGACGCGGCACGCACGATGCCCGGCCAGCCGAATGCGAACTCGCCCTCGTGCGGAGGAATGAGCGGCGTCCAGAGGCCCGGGTCGATGGCCGATGCGCCCACCGCGATCACGACCACGATCACGGCCACCTTGACCACGACAAGGAAGGCGTTGACGCCGGCCGATTGCCGGACGCCGACACAGAGAACGGCAGTCACGGCGGCAATCGCGATCGCGGCGACCGCATTCAGCGCGAATCCGCCGCCGGACCCGACCAGCGGCGTCGAGAGGACGGGCGGTACCGTGATGCCGAAATCGCGCAGCAGGCTCGTCAGGTAGCTCGAGAAGCCGACGGCGAGCGTCGAAGACGCGAGCGTGTACTCGAGCATCAGGATCCAGCCGAGGCCCCAGGCGAATACCTCGCCGAGCGCGGCGTAGCAATAGCTGTATGACGACCCGGACACGGGCACCGTGGAGGCGAGCTCCGCGTAGCAGAGCGCTGTGAGAGCGCAGGCCGTGCCCGCGAGCACGAAGGAAATCATCACGGCGGGACCCGCGAAATTCGCGGCGGCCGTGCCCGGCAGCACGTAGATGCCGGCGCCGAGGATGCAGCCGATGCCGAGCAGCACGAGATGCATCGGGCCGAGCGTGCGGCTGAGGCCGTGCGAGCCGGCTTCCGCCTGCAGCGCCTCGATGGACTTGCAGGCGAACGGGCCTGTCGGGTTGCGGGGGCCAACGGCCATTCCTGCCACCTCGCGGGAAACGACGTTCATACCACGAGGAGTCCGCAGCCAAATGCCTCGCGTGGGTCCGAATTCGTCGCAGGCGGGCCACGCACGACTATATTTTCCGCACCCCTACCGGCCGCTTCACGCGTCTGATACTAAGGGAAAAGCACGTCAAACCGAGGATCCAGCCATGCACCGCAACATCCCGGCGGCGGCACTCGCCGCGGCAGCACTCGCCATCACTTTCGTCCAGGTCGCCGGCGCGACCGGGCTCGCCACCTGCGACTCGGGGCCGCAGGACGGCTGGCAGTCGCAGGAGAAACTCACCGCGGCTCTGAAGGAAAAGGGCTGGGAGATCCGCAACGTCAAGGTCGACGCCGGCTGCTATGAAGTCTACGCAATCGACGACAAGGGCGAGCGCGTCGAGGCGTACTTCCACCCGGTCACCCTGGAGCGCGTGCAGACCGCCGAAGAGTGAACGCCGGCGCCGCGATGCCGCAGAGGATGATCCCGGTGTGGGACCTGGCCGTGCGGGTCCTGCATTGGTCTCTCGTCCTGTCCGTCGCGGCCGCGTGGCTCACGCGGCACAGCCCGGGAGGCTGGCACGAGTGGCTTGGCTACGCGACGCTCGCGATCGTCGCAGCGCGCACGGCCTGGGGATTCCTCGGGAGGGGCCACGCGCGGTTCGCCGACTTCGTGCGCTCGCCGGCCGTCACATCCGCGTACGCGCGCACGGTCCTGGAAGGGCGCGAGGGTCGGCACCTCGGTCACAACCCGCTCGGCGGGATGATGGCCATCGCCCTGCTCGCACTCGTCGTGCTCGTCGGCTTCACCGGCTGGCTCTACACGACCGACCGGTACTGGGGCATTGCCTGGGTCGAGCGCCTGCACTCGACGCTCTCGGACGTGCTCTTCATATTCATCGCACTGCACATCGTCGGCGTGCTCTTCACATCGAAGCGGCATCGCGAAAACCTGCTGGCGTCGATGCTGCACGGGCGCAAGCGCGACGGCGGCTGAGTCAGCCGCCGGCCCAGGCCGGCAGCAGCGGCCCGCCGAGCCAGATGTACTGCGCGAGCCAGGCGCTCACCAGGCTGATGCAGATCGTCAGCGGCACGCCGATGCGGAAGAAGTCGCCGAAGGTGTACTGGCCCGGGTTCAGGATCAAGAGGTTGCCGTGGTGGCCGATCGGCGTCAGGAAGGCGGTCACTGCGCCGAGCGCCGTGCAGACGATGAACGGCTGCGGCGGCAGCCCGAGCGTGATGGCCAGCGCCAGCGATATCGGCCCGAGCAGCACGGTCGTCGCCGCATCCGAAAGGATCTGGGTCACGAGCGCCGCGGCCCAGTAGAGCGCGATCAGCACCGCGAGCGGGCTCCAGCCGACCGTCACCTCATTCAGCTGCTGCGCGAGAAAGGCGGCGGTGCCGGTCTTCTCCATGGCGAGGCCGAGCGGGATCACGCCCGCGATCATCACGAAGATGCGCACGTCGATCTCGCGGTAGGCGTGGTCGACGCTGACGCAGGACGTGAGGATCAGCGCGACGGCCCCGCCGAGGAAGGCCATCTGCGCCGGCACCACGCCGGAAGCCGCGGCGAGCACCACGGCCGCCACGATCAACATGGCGCGCGCGGCGTGCTGGCGCCGCCGCGGCCGGCCGGAGAACGGCATCATCATCAGGAAGCCGTGGTGCGAGGCGAGCTCGGCGAAGCGGTCGGGCGTCCCGCGCAGCACCAGCAGGTCGCCTTCCCGGAGCTGCACCTGCGACATGCGGTCACGGATCCAGGACTGGCGCCGCCAGATGCCGACGACGACGACGTCGAACGTCTTGTGGAAGTCGATTGCCCCGATCGTCTCGCCGATGAACGGCGAATGCGGCGCGACGACCACCTGCACGAGCTGCGGCGACTCGTCGAACTCGCGCTCGCTGGTATCGCCGTACTTCTTGACGGCGTGCAGGGCGAGGCCCGGCTCGCTCTCGACCGAGACGATCTCGTCGGGCGTCGCGCTGACGAACATCACGTCGCCCGCGGCCAGCACCGATCCGCGATTCTTGTTGTGCTGCGGCACGCCGTCGCGCAGCCACTCGACGACTTCGAGCCGGCCGTCGTAGTACTGGTTGAACTCCGCCATCGCCTTGCCGATCCAGCGCGACTTTGGCTCGACGATCAGCTCGGTGTAGTAGCGGTCGAGCCGCAGGTAGTCCGCCTCGTCCGCGCGCGCCTTGCGCTTCGGCAGGATCCAGCGGCTGAGGAACATGTAGACGATCGCGAGCAGGATCAGCGCGACGCCGATCGGGGTGATGCCGAAGATGCCGAGCGTCGTCTGCCCGCTGGTCTTCAGCAGGTGGTTCATCAGCAGGAAGGCGGGTGCGCTGAAGATCGTAAGCGTGGTGCCGAGCGAAGCCGCCAGCGACATCGGCATTAGCAGGCGCGAGGGGGACAGGTTCTGGACCCGCGCGAGCCGCATCATGATCGGCAGCATCATGGCCGTGACCATGAGGTGGTGCGAGAACGCCGCGAGCGCGGCGACCGCGGGCATCACCACGAGGACCGCGCGCCATTCCTTCGCGCCTGCCGCGCGCGCGATCCCGGCGCCGATGCGCTCGGTGAGGCCCGTCTCAGTCAGCGCGGCGGAAATGACGAACACCGCGGCGACGATGATGGCGGGCTCGCTCGAGAAGCCCGAGAGCGCCTCGCCCGGAGTCAGGATGCCGGTCGCCGCCAGCGCGAGCAGCGTCAGCATCGCCGCGATGTCGATGCGGATCTTCTCGCTGATGAAGAGCACCAGCGTGACGGCGACGATCGCCAGGAATATGAGCTGTTCGGGAGTCATAAACGAGGTTGCGCGATTGTACTAGAATGCCCCGCATGAGCCCCTCGAGAGCACTTTTCCTGGCGGCCGCGGCCGCCTTGACAGCGGCGTGCGCCGCACAACCGCAGGCCCCGGAGCAGTCGCCCCCCACCGCCGCGAATGCGGCCGATCCGGCAACAGCTGGCCGCGCGCCCTTCTCCTCCACCTACGCGCCACCGCCCAGCCCGCCGACGTTGATCCGCGGTGCGACCGTGCTGACCGGCACGGGAACGCGCATCGACAACGGCGACGTGCTGATCGCGGGCGGGAAGATCCAGGCGGTCGGAAGCAGCCTCGCGGCGCCCGATGGCGCGCGCATCGTCGAAGCGAAGGGCCGCTGGGTCACGCCGGGCCTCATCGACGTGCACTCCCACATGGGCGTGTACGCGAGCCCGGGCACGGATGCCCTCGACGACGGCAACGAGTCCACCGACCCGGTGACCTCGCAGGTCTGGGCCGAGCACAGCGTGTGGCCGCAGGACCCGGGCTTCGAGGCGGCACTGCAGGGCGGCGTGACCTCGATGCAGGTCCTGCCGGGCTCCGCGAACCTGATCGGAGGGCGCGGCGTCACGATCAAGGTCGTGCCCGCGACGACCTACCAGGCCATGAAGTTTCCCGGCGCCCCGCACGGCCTCAAGATGGCCTGCGGCGAGAACCCGAAGCGCGTCTACGGCGGCGACGACAGGTTCCCTTCCACGCGCATGGGCAACGTCGCGGGCTACCGCCAGGCCTTTGCGGACGCGAAGGACTACATGGAGGACTGGAAGGAGTACGACGCCAAGCTCGCCAAGCACGAGAAGGACGTCGCGGAAGGCGACGAAGACTCGACGCCGCCGCAGCCGCCAAAGCGCGACCTCAAGCTCGAGACGCTCGCCGAGGTCATGCGCGGCAACATCCTCGTGCACAACCACTGTTATCGCGCCGACGAGATGGCGACGATGCTCGATATTGCGCAGGAGTTCGGCTACAAGATCGCGGCCTTCCATCACGGGGTCGAGGCCTACAAGCTGGCGGACCGCCTCGCCGCCGAGGGCGTTTGCGGCGGGCTGTGGGCCGACTGGTGGGGATTCAAGATGGAGGCCTACGACGGGATCCAGGAGAACCTCGCGCTCGTCGATTACCCGGAGGGCGGCTGTGCCATCGTGCATTCCGATTCCGAGGAAGGCATCCAGCGGCTCAACCAGGAAGCCGCGAAGGCGATGACCCGCGGCCAGCTCGCGGGGCTCGACATCCCGCCGGAACGCGCGATCCGCTGGGTGACCGCGAACGCCGCGAAGGCGCTCGGCATCCTCGACCAGACCGGCACGCTCGACGCCGGCAAGATGGGCGACGTCGTCGTCTGGAACGGCACGCCGTTCTCGGTATACGCGCTCGCCGACCTCGTGTTCGTGGACGGCGTGCTGCTCTACGACCGTGCGCATCCCGCGCCGAAGCCCCGATCGGATTTCCAGCTATGAGAAAGTTGACAGCCATCGCCGCCTGCCTGCTCATGGCGCCCGCGCTCGCCGGCGCGCAGGACATCCTGATTCGCGGCGCGCGCGTGCACACGGCGGGGACGGCCGGCACGCTCGAAAACGCCGACATCCTGGTCCAGGACGGGCGCATCGCGGCTGTCGGCAGCAGCCTCGCGACGCCCGCGGGCGCGACGGTCGTCGATGCCAAGGGCCGTCCCGTGACGCCCGGGCTCTTCGGCGGCGTCACACAGTTCGGGCTCGAGGAAGTGAGCCTCGAAGAGTCGACGTTCGACGCGGCACTCGAGCTGACGGCGCCGGCGTGGCAGCACATGTGGCGGCCGGAGTTCGACGTGACCCCGGCGTTCAACGCACGCTCGATCGTGCTGCCGGTCATGCGCGTCGAAGGCGTCACCTGGAGCATGCTCTCGCCGTTCGCGGCCGAAAGCCTCGTCATTGGCCAGGGCTCGGCGGTCTCGCTCGATGGCAGCTTCGACGCAGCCCTCGACGGCAGCCGCACCCTGTTCGTCAACTGGGGCAGCGACGCGCACGAAGCGTCCGGCGGCAGCCGCGCGGCACAGTACATGCTCTTCGACCAGGCCATCCGCGAAGTGCGTGATCCCGGTTCGTCCGGGCCGGCCGCGCTCCTCCTGCCCGAGGGCCGCGCGGCGCTGAAGGCATACCTTGCGGGCGGGCGCGTCGTTTTCTTCGTCAATCGGGCATCCGACATCCGCGAGGTCGTGCGATTCGCGAAAGCGCGCGGCATGAAGCCCGTCATCGCCGGAGCGGCCGAGGCCTGGATCGTTGCGCGCGAGCTCGCGGACGCCAAGGTGCCGGTGATTCTCGACCCCCTCGAGAACCTGCCGGGCGACTTCGACCGACTCGGCGCGCGCTTCGACAACGCGAAGATCCTGCACGAGGCCGGGGTGCGCATCGCGTTCTCCCAGTCGGACGGCTTCCACCTGCGCAAGAACCGCCAGCTCGCAGGCAATGCCGTGGCCCACGGCCTGCCCTGGGAGGCTGGCCTCGCTGCCATCACCTCCGGCCCGGCCGAAATCTTCGGCGTCGCCGGCTCGCGCGGGCGGATCGAGAAAGGCCAGGCGGCCGACCTCGTGCTCTGGAGCGGCGACCCGCTCGAGGTCACCACGGTCGCCGAACAGGTCTGGATCGGGGGCATCGCGGCCGACAAGCGCAGCCGCCAGACGGAACTGCGCGACCGCTATCTCGAGCGGGTCAAGGCCCAAAGCGCGCGGTGACGGTCAGCGCAGCGGCCGGATCCGCATGCTGCGCAGCTCGAGTGTCCCGGCGTGGTCACCCTGGATGCCGAGGAGACCCTCCTTCGCGAGTCCATAGTTCGGATACTTCGCGAACTTGCTCGCCGCGACCTTCGCTTTCCAGTCGGGGCTCCAGAGCTCGTAGCTCACGACCTTCTGCCCGTTCAACCAGTGTTTCACGCGCGCGCCGTCGACGACGATGCGTGCCTGGTTCCATTCGCCCGCCAGCTTGACCACGCCCTCGGGCGCCGCGTAAAGCGCGTAGGCCGCCGCGGCGGAAGTCAACCGGTTACCGCCGTCCGGGTGTCTCGCGTCGTCGAGGATCTGGTATTCCGGCGCGCTCCAGTAGATGTAGTCGTACTCGCGCGTGCCGCGGAAAAAAATGCCGGCATTGCCGCCTTCGCTGACTTTCCACTCGAACTCCAGCTCGAAGTCCCCAAAGCTTTCGCGCGACACGATGTCCTCGACCTCGCCCTCCTTGCGGAGCACGTCGTCGTCGACTTGCCAGCCGTCGGGCAAATTCGGGGATTTCCAGCCGCGCCAGAACTGGCGCATCTCGTCGCCGTTGAGCGACTGCCGCTCATTCACGGCGGGCGTTTCCGCCGCAAATGCGAGCGGCGTCATCCATGCGAACAGGAGCCAGGGCAAAGCCTTCATGGAACCTCCTAGTTGGGCCCGGGATCAGGGCCGCCACGTTCCCTTCGCCACGGCGGGAACGAACCGTTCGAGACCCGGCGGCGGAAACTCGAGCGTGCGGCGCTCCTCCGCGCTCTGGTAAGCCGCCATCAACAGCCGCACCACCTCGAGGCCGTCGTCGAAGTCGAGCCGCGGCGACTCCTTGCCGAGAAACGCGCGCACGAAGTGGCGGTCCTCGTTCTCGTAGCCGTAGGCGGCGGGCTCGTTGGCGACGACCGGCATGAGGCCGGTCTCCGCGTTCTGCTTCTCGACCAGGTCCTCGGCGGCCGTCGCTTCCACGGCGCGCGAGAAGAAGAGCTTGAGCCCGCTGTCGAGCGTGTTCCAGGACATCGAGTACTCCGGGCCGAGCAGCTCGGCCGAAAGTCGCAGCCCCGCGCCGACGAAGCCCCAGGACGCCGTCGCCTCGCCGATCACGGTCTGGCCCTCGGCGGTCTCAAACTCGACCGTCAGGCTCGCGAAGTCTTCCGACGGCCGTTTCGCGTAATCGATCTCGCCGCCATGCTTGCGCTGGAGCGCCTGGGCGTAAGCCGGCTGCGACCACTTGAGGCTCGCGATGCTTGCCGTGACGCGCACGATCCGGAGCGAATCGCGGGCCGCGCCCGGCTCGGTCAGGAGGTGGCGCACGAGCAGCGCCGAATGGCACATCATGTCGTTGAGCACGCCGCCGCCCTGCAGGTCGCCGCGCCAGAACCAGGGCGCGTGCGGGCCGGCGTGCTCCTCGGCCGCGCGGGCGAGGTACGGCCGTCCGCTCGCGCGCGCGCCGCGCTTCCAGGCAAGCTCGCGCCCCGCCTCCACCTGCGGGGCGAAGACCTGGTTCTCGAGATAGCCGTGCGCAAGCCCCGCCCGCCGGACGAGCGCCACGATGCGCTCGGCCTCTGCGACCGTGCGCGCCAGCGGCTTTTCGCATGCGATCGCGCGCAGGCTCCCGCGGCCGCGCTCGTGGGCGCCCACGATTTCCTCGACATTCTCGACACGGCGATGGTTGGGGCCCGTGAGCCACAGGGCGTCGATCGCGGGATCGGACGCCATCTCGCCGAGCGACGCGAATGGCCGCGCGTCGCCGACATCGAGCGCCCTGGCGCGGGCCGCGGCGCGGCTGGCGTTCGCGGGATTCGGGCTCCACACGCCACGCACGTCCGCGTCGCGCACCGCGCGGAAAGCCTGCAGGTGGAAGCCGGCATTGAAGCCGCTCCCGACGAGTCCGATGCCGAGGCGCCTCGAATCCTGCGTCATCGTGGGCCCTCGTCCCCGCCGTCCAGCAATCCGACGCGCCGCAGGACGTCGGGCGGCGGACCGTCGAATCGGGGCAGCGCGACGTTGCCGACATAGCGGATCGCCCGCATGCCCGCGGGCGAGGTGTAGTAGCCTCCCGCCGCCAGGTCGCGGAAGCGCGCAAAGAATGTCGCGGCCGCCTTCAGGCCGTCGGGCGCCCGCGGCAGGAAGCAGATCTCGTCGCAGATTGCCGTCATTTCATTTGCAGCGAGCGCCGCGAAAGTGCGCCGGAACCTGCGCCGCGCCTCCTCGTCGAGCCACTGTAGTCCCGGGACCACCGTCTTCCGGTCCGCCTGCTGCACCGGATACGGCGCGCTGATCCACTCGTCCAGGAACTCGACGACGCCAACTTCGGAGGCTGACGGCGAGTCGGCGTCCGCAGGAATAACCAGATCCCCGAGGGCCGCCGCGGAGCGCCGCTCGGCTGCACTCATCGTGAGCGGCCAGACTTCGCCCGGTTCGTAAAGGCGCATGAGGTCCGGATCCGTGCCGTAGCCCGCGACGGCCGCGGCGGGCGAGTCGGCGGCCCGCGCACCGGCAAAGGCGAGGCCTGGCGCGACGCGCAGCGCCGCGGATGCGGCAAGCATCCACTGGATCGTCGTGCGGCGATCGATTCGCGTCGGACCGTCCATTTCACAGCTCCCCGCGGCGCATGCGCTCGAGAATATGATCGGCGCTACGCCAGGCGAGCGCCATGATCGTGAGCGTCGGATTCTTGTCGGCGTTCGAAGGAAACGTGGCGCCGTCGGTCACGAAGAGATTTGGAACGTCCCACGCCTGACCGTAGCCGTTCGTGACGGAGCTGCGCGGATCGCCGCCCATGATCGCGCCGCCGACCTCATGAATGATGGATCCCCCGGGCGCGATCGCCTTGGCGCCGTCGGCGAGAACCTCGCCGCGCACCCGGCCGCCCATCGCCTCGATGATGGCGGCAAATGTCTTTTGCATATGCGCGGCCTGCAGCGTCTCGTGCTCCGACCATTGCCAGTGGAAGCGCAGCACCGGGATGCCCCAGCGGTCCTTGGCGGCGGGATCGATCTCGCACCACGAGTGCTCGTTCGGGATCATCTCGCCGCGACCGTCGAAGTTCACCATCGAGCCATAATAGCGGCGCGCATCCTCCTTGAACCTGCGCCCGTAGCTTCCGCCCGTGAGCCACTCGAGGCCGGACACGGTCCGCATCGAGGGCATCGTCCGGCCGCCCTGGAACTCGATGTGATAGCCACGCGCGAAGCCGAGCTTTCCCCGGAGCTGCTCTCCATAGAGCCACCAGGGCGCGTAGAGATGCCCGCCGCTTGCGCCGTCCTCGTTGTGCGGGGGCAGGTCCTCGAGCAATGGAATCTGGCCCTGCACGCTCGTGCCGACCGTGTCCATGAGATTGCGGCCGAGCTTTCCGCTCGTGTTGGCGAGTCCTTCCGGGTGCCGCGCGCTCTTCGAGTTGAGCAGGATGCGCACCGTCTCGCAAGCGCTCGCGGCGAGACAGACGACTCGCGCGCGGGCCTCGCCGGTCGTGCCCGTCGTCTTGTCGACGAATCGCACGCCGCTCGCCCGCCCTTCCTTGCCGAGGGCAACCTCGTGCACCATCGCGCTCACGAGGATATCGAGCTTGCCCGTCGCGAGCGCGGGCGGCAGGTGCACGGTGGTCGACTGGTAGTTCGCGCCCACCGAGCAGCCGCGGCCGCAAGGCGTGGCCCAGAAGCAGGCGGCCCGCCGTTGCATGTGCTCGGCGAGGACCGCCTGCGCATTCGCGTTGCCGGGATGGAGCTTCCGCGGCAGGTTGCGATGATCGAGCGCCTGCGTCAGCACGGCGCGATGGCCGGCCACGACCGGAATCCCGAGGCGGCGCGCTCGATTCTGAACGAGGAGATCGCTGACGCGCGGCTTCGGCGGCGGCAGCAGGCAGCCGGGCGAGGAATCTGGCGTGTTCTCGAGGCCGTCGTTCGCGCCGTAGACGCCGATCAGCATCTCGACCTTGTCGTAGTACGGCGCCAGCTCCCCGTAGCCGAGCGGCCAGTCGAAGCCGAGTCCGTCGCGGCCCTTCGGCCTGAAGTCATAAGGGCCGTTGCGGAACGAATAGCGGCCCCAGTGATTCGTCCGGCCGCCCAGCATCCGCGCGCGCCACCAGTCGAAGCGGCCGGCATCGTCTTCGGACGTATTGACGTAAGGTTCGCCGGGCACCTGCCAGCCGCCGTCGACCGTTGCATCGTGGAAGCCGAAAGGCTTCTCGGGCGTCGACGTGCCTCGCAGCGGAGCCTGGTGCGGAGTATGGAACATCGGCGTCTCGGACTCGGGCAAGTAATGGCGCCCAGCCTCGATCATGAGGACGCGCGCGCCTTCCATCGCGAGCGTGTACGCCGTCTGGCCGCCCGCGGCGCCCGAGCCCACGACGATGACGTCGTATTCGCCCAGGTTTGCGGCATTGACGAAAGGCATCGCGGGATTCTAGCGCCTGGCCCGAACGGCAGTGCCCTATACTTGATGTGAGCGATGCTGAACGACGACCTGACCATCTATCACAACCCGAAGTGCAGCAAGAGCCGCGCGACGCTCGCGCTGCTCGAGGACCGCGGCATCCGGCCGCGCATCGTCGAGTACCTGGAGGCGCCGCCGACGGCGGCGGAACTGTCGGACATCGTCGCGAGGCTCGGCATCCGGGCGGAGGCGCTCGTGCGCAAGGGCGAGGACGTCTACAAGGTGAAGTACGCCGGCAAGGCGCTGTCCGATGCGGAGTGGATCGAGGCGATGGTCAGGGATCCGATCCTGATCGAGCGTCCGATCGTCGTCACGGGCGACAGGGCGGCGATCGGGCGGCCGCCGGAGCGCGTACTGGAACTGCTCGACGCGTGAGCGCGCGGCGCCGGAACAGGCTCCCTGCCCCGCAACCCCAGCTGACTCGCGGTTTCTTCGGCGTGTTCCGCTACAGTCGGCACGCGCTCGAGCTCGTGTGGACCACGAACCGCGCGCTCAGCGTCGCGCTCGCCGTACTGACGCTCCTCGGCGGCGTGCTGCCGGCCGGGGTCGCCTGGGTCGGCGCGCTGATCGTGGACGCCGTGGTCGCCGCGATGCGCGCCGACGCCGCGGCCCGGGATGCGCTGACTACGCACGCCTTGCTGCTGGTCGGGGCGGAAGCCCTGTTCGTCGCCGCGCTCGCGGGCACGCAGCGCGGCATCTCGCTCTGCCAGTCGCTGTTCCGCGCCCAGCTCGGCCAGCGGGTCAACGCGATGATCCTCGAGAAAGCGCTGACGCTGGAGCTCGCGCACTTCGAGGACTCGGAGTTCTACGACAAGCTGACGCGCGCGCGGCGCGAGGCGTCGAGCCGGCCGCTGTCGCTCGTCATGCGCACCTTCGGCCTCGCCCAGAACGCGATCTCGCTCGTCAGTTACGGGATGCTCCTCGCCCAGTTCTCGCCGTGGGCCGTCGCCGTGCTCGTTCTCGCGGGGCTGCCCTCGTTCGTCGCCGAGGCGCGCTTCTCGGGGGTCGCCTTCCGGCTGTTCCTGTGGCGCTCGCCGGAGACGCGCATGCAGCTCTACCTCGAGACCGTGCTGGCGCGCGAGGACCATGCGAAGGAGGTCAAGCTCTTCGGCGTCGGGCCGATGTTCCTGCAGCGCTACCGGGACATCTTCGGGAAGCTCTACCACGAGGACCGCGATCTCACGATCCGCCGCGACACCTGGGGGTTCCTGCTCGGGCTCATCGCGACCGCGACCCTTTACGGCGCGTATGTCTGGGTCGCCCTCGCGACGATCGCCGCGCGGATCACGCTCGGCCAGATGACGATGTACGTGATGCTGTTCCGCCAGGGCCAGGCGTCAGTGTCGGCGAGCCTCGCCGCTATCGGCGGCATGTACGAGGACAACCTCTACCTCGCGACGCTCTACGAGTACCTCGAGACGCCGGTGGAGGTGCGCCCGGGCACGGCTCCTCGCGGCCCGAAGCCCGAGGACGGGATTCGCTTCCAGGACGTGAGCTTCACCTACCCCGGCGCCGAGACGCCCGTGCTCACCGGGGTGAACCTCCACATCCGCCCGGGCAGCTCGCTCGCCCTCGTCGGGGAGAACGGCTCGGGCAAGACGACACTGATCAAGCTGCTGACGCGCCTGTACCGGCCCACCGGCGGACGCATCACGCTCGACGGGCTGGATCTCGCCGAGTGGGAAGAATCCGCGCTGCGCCGCCGGATCGGCGTCATCTTCCAGGACTTCGTCCGCTACCAGCTCATCGTCGGGGAGAATATCGGCACCGGCGACGTGCGCCACCTGGCCGACGAGGCGCGCTGGCGGGATGCCGCCGAGAAAGGCATGGCAGCGCCGGTAATCGAGGAGTTGCCCGAGAAGTACCACACGCCGCTCGGCAAGTGGTTCAACCAGGGCCGCGACCTTTCAGGCGGCGAGTGGCAGAAGGTCGCGCTGGCGCGCGCCTTCATGCGCACGGACGCCGACATCCTGGTGCTCGACGAGCCGACCGCTGCCATGGACGCGGCCGCCGAAGCCACCGTGTTCGAGCACTTCCGCTCGCTGACCAAGGGCAAGAT
>DATMEC010000029.1:0-6907 GCA_035557125.1 Steroidobacteraceae bacterium | reverse complement strand
CGCTGGGCACGCGGACCGGTGAAGTCCACGGTCAGGCCGCGCACGTCCAGGAGTGCCGTCACCGGTCCCTCGGGTCGAGGGCGTCGCGAAGGCTGTCGCCCAGGAAGTTGAAGCAGAAGACGAGCAACATGAGGCAGGCCGCCGGCACCACCAGTATCCACGGCGCCGTCTCCAACTCCGCGGCGCCGTCGGCGATGAGGTTGCCGAGGCTCGCGAGCGGCTCCTGGATGCCGATCCCGAGGAAGCTCAGGAAACTCTCGACGAGGATGACCTGCGGCAGGATGAGCGTCGCATAGACGACGACCGGTCCCAGCAGGTTCGGAACGATGTGGCGCCAGACGATGCGCGGTGTCGACGCGCCGCCGACGACGGCCGCCTCGACGAAGTCGCGTTCCCTGAGCGCCAGCGCCTGGCCGCGCACGATGCGGGCCATCGTGAGCCAGCCGAACGCGCCGATCGCGACCAGGATGACCAGCGGGCCCCGTCCGAATACGACCGTCAGGATGATCACGAAGAACACCTGTGGCAGCGAGTAGAGCACGTCCACGAAGCGCATCATCCAGGCGTCGGTGCGCCCGCGCTTGAAACCGGCGAGCGCGCCCCAGGCGACGCCGATGACGAGTGCGACGAGCGTCGCCGCGAGCGCGATCGCGAGCGAAACGCGCAGGCCATGCAGCGTCCGCACCAGCAGGTCGCGGCCGAGGCGGTCCGTGCCAAGCCAGTGGCCCGCGGCCTCGAATGGCGGCACGGCCATGTGCGCCCAGTCGATCTCGTCCACCCGGAACGGCAGGAGCAGCGGGCCCGCGATCGCGGCGAGTGCCATCGCCACAAGCAGCGCCGCGCAGGCAAGCGCCAGGCGGTCATCGCGCAGTTGAGTCACCGCCTCGCGCCACAGTGCGCCGCTCACAGCCGCCGCTCCCGGCGGATGAGCGGATCGAGCCACGCATAGGCGAGGTCGGCCACGAGGTTCAGCACGATCATGAGCGCCGCGTACACGATGACCATGCCCATGACGAGCGTGTAGTCGCGGTTGAGCGCGCCCTGGACGAGGTGCCGGCCCATCCCGGGCAACCCAAACACCGTCTCGACCACCAGCGAGCCGGCGAGCACTGCGGCCGCCGCCGGGCCGACATAGCTGACGACCGGCAGCAGCGCCGCAGGCAACGCGTGGCGCAGCACGACAGTTCTCTCGGCGAGCCCGCGCGCGCGCGCCGCGCGGATCCAGGGCGCCCGCAATACCTCGAGAAGGCTGCCGCGCATGAGCCGCGCGACGTATGCGACGACCGGCACTGCGAGCGAGACGACCGGCAGCACGAGATCCGCCGGGCGACCCGGTAACCAACCGGCGACCGGCAGCCAACCCAGCCAGATGCCGAACACGAGGACGAGTACGGGCGCGACCACGAATACCGGAATCGAGATTCCCGCGACCGCGAACGCCATCACGATACGATCGGCCGCCCGGCCCCGCGATTGCGCCGCCCAGATGCCCGCAGGTATGCCGAGCGCGAGCGCCAGCATCATGGCCGCGAGTCCGATCGTGAGGCTTACGGACAGGCCGCCCGCGATGAGCTCGCCGACCGTGAAGTCGCGGAACTTGAACGAGGGCCCAAAATCGCCGTGCAGGAGCCCCTGTACGTAGCGGCCGAACTGCAGGTGAATCGGCTGGTCAAGGCCGTAGGCGGCCTCGAGATTCGCGCGAATCTCGGGTGGCAGCGCCTGTTCCTCGTCGAACGGTCCGCCCGGCGCCAGCCGCGTCAACAGGAATGACAGTGCGACGACGAGCGCAAGCGTCGGTATCGCGCCGAGGAGGCGCCGCAGGATGAAGGCGACGGTGGGCATGTCGCGGCCTTTTTAGCACAAGCGGTTTCCGCGCTCGGCTGCGATTTCACTTCACTATTATTCAGTAACACATTGAATATACGTGCGATGTCGAGCCAGCCGCGCGTGAATCCGATACCATGCGCCACAAGCACGGAGTGGACGGCATGCGAAGGATCCTCGTCGGCATCAAGCGGGTCATCGACTTCAACGTGCGCGTGCGCGTGCGCCCGGACGGTTCAGGAGTCGTCACCGAGGGCGTCAAGATGAGCGCCAATCCCTTCGACTCGATCGCGCTCGAGGAGGCGTTGCGCCTGCGCGAGCGCGGCGAGGCGGACGAAGTCGTCGCGGTCAGTATCGGGCCGAACGAGTCCCAGCAGCAGCTGCGCGACGCGCTCGCCATGGGCGCGGACCGCGCGATCCTCGTGAAGTCTGACGCGGGACTAGAGCCGCCGGCCGTCGCCCGCGTGCTGCTCGAGCTCGCACGCCGCGAGAGCCCGCGGCTGGTCTTGCTCGGCAAGCAGGCGATCGACGACGACTGCAACCAGACCGGGCAGATGCTCGCCGCCCTGTGGGACCGGCCGCAGGCGACTTTCGCATCGAAAATCGAGATCAAGGGAGACGTCGCCCGCGTGACCCGCGAGGTGGACGCGGGGCTCGAGACCATCGAGGTGGACCTGCCCGCCGTATGCACGACGGACCTGCGCCTCAACGAGCCGCGCTACATCAAGCTGCCGGACATCATGAAGGCGAAGAAGAAGCCGCTCGACGTCGTCGAGCTGTCTTCGCTCGGCGTCGACGCCGCGCCGCTCGTCAAGGTCGTGAAGTTCGAGCCGCCGCCGCAGCGGCAGAAAGGGGTGATCGTCAAGGACGCCGCGGAACTCGTCGCGGCGCTCAAGCAGAAAGGACTGGTCTGATGAATCGCGTCCTCATCGTCGCCGAACATGCCGACGGCAAGCTGAACGCCGCCGTCGCCAAGTGCGTCGCCTGCGCGACCACGATCCCGGACGCCGAGATCAGAGTCGCGGTGCTCGCAGCCGACGGAACGGACGTCGCCGCCGCGGCTGCCGGGATCCAGGGCGTGTCGCGCGTGCTGCTCGTCAAGAACCCCGCCAACGAACCGGCGCTCGCCGCGGTACTCGCGCCACAAGTGGCGAAGCTGTCGGATGGCGCGGCCTTCGTGCTCGGGCCCTCCACCACCTTCGGCAAGGACCTGATGCCGCGCGTCGCCGCACTGGTCGGCGCGCCGCAACTTTCCGACGTGATGGCCGTGGAATCGGCGACGCGCTTTCGCCGGCCTGTCTACGCGGCCAATGCCATCGCGACCGTCGAGGTCCCGGCCGGACGCCAGGTCGTCGCGACCGTGCGCGTCGCGTCGTACCAGGCCGCCCCCGGCGGCGGCCCCGCGCCCATCGAGACGGTGGCCGTGGATGTCGAGCTGCCCGCGACGACGCGGTTCGTGTCGGTGTCCGCGGCGCGCAGCGACCGGCCTGACCTGCAGACCGCCAGGCGGGTCATCTCGGGCGGCCGCGCGCTCGGCAGCGCCGAGAACTTCAAGGTGATCCAGTCGCTCGCGGACAGGCTCGGAGCCGCCATCGGCGCCTCGCGCGCGGCCGTCGACGCGGGCTACGCCCCCAACGAACTGCAGGTCGGCCAGACCGGCAAGATCATCGCGCCCGAGCTCTATTTCGCGATCGGCATCAGCGGCGCCATCCAGCACCTGACCGGCATCAAGGACGCCCGCACCATCGTCGCCGTCAACAAGGACGCCGAGGCGCCCATCTTCGAGGTGGCGGACTACGGCCTCGTGGGCGACCTGTTCACGCTGGTGCCGGAGATCGAGAAGCTGCTCTAGAAACGCTAAATCGACGCGAGAATGTGCTCGGCGCTCGAGACCTTGAACTCGCCTGGCGCCTCGACGTGCACCTGCTTTACGACGCCGTCCTCGATCACGAGCGCAAACCGCTGGCCGCGCATGCCCATACCGAAGCCGCGAGCGTCGAGTTCGAGCCCGAGGGAGCGCGTGTAGTCGCCGTTGCCGTCGGCGGCCATCACGATGTCCCCGGCGCCCGCCGACTTGCCCCAGGCCCCCATCACGAACACGTCGTTGACCGCGAGACACACGACCTTGCCGACACCCTTGGCGGCGAGCGCGCCCGCCTTCTCGATGAAGCCGGGCAGGTGCTTCGCGCTGCAGGTCGGCGTAAATGCTCCGGGCACCGAGAACAGCACGACCCTCCCCTTGCCGAGGAGCTCGCCCGCGTCCACGTTCGTCGGCCCGTCGGCGCCCAGCACCTTCAGCTTGCCGTCGGGAATCCTGTCTCCAGCCTTGATGGTCATCGTGGTCTTCCTTCCTTGCCATTAACCTGTGGCGCGCCGCGCGCCGGGAAACTCGCCCGCCTTGACCAGCATGCCCGGCACTGCGTGGCCGACGTGCGGCTCGATCCAGCGCGCGGTCTCGATCGCGCGAGATAGATCGACGCCCGTCTCGATGCCCATGCGGCCGAGCATGTAGACGAGGTCCTCGGTCGGGATGTTGCCGGTCGCGGCCGGCGCAAACGGGCAACCCCCGAGCCCGCCGAGGCTCGCGTCGAGGACGCGCGCACCCGCTACGACGGCGGCGTAGGCATTGGCGAGGCCCGTGTTGCGCGTGTTGTGGAAGTGCCCGCGCAGGGCGACGCCCGGCACGGCCTGTGCAACCCGGCCGAACGTCTCGCTCACCTGGCCCGGCACGCCGACGCCGATCGTGTCGGCGATCGCAATCTCGAATGGCTGGGCCTCCGCGATCTCGCGCGCGATCTCGACCACGCGCTGCACCGGCACCTCGCCCTCGAACGGGCAGCCGAACGCGGCCGAGATCGTGACCTGTGCGCGGATTCCGGCGGCGTGCGCAGCCGCGGCGATCTCGCGCCAGGTGCGGATCGACTCCGCGCTCGGGACACCCTGGTTCCTGCGGTTGAACTCGTCGGTCGTGAATACGACCATCCCGATCTCGCGGCAGCCGGCGGCGGCGGCACGGTCGAAGCCCGCGCGATTCAGGACGAGGCCCACGTAGATGACGTCCTCGCGAACCGGCAAGCCCCGGAAAACGGCTTCGGCGTCCGCCATCTGCGGCACGCGCCGCGGATTCACGAAGCTTGCGACCTCGATGCGCCGGATCCCGGCGTCGACGGCGCGACGAATGAACTCGAGCTTCACCGCGGTCGGAACCGGGGCGGCCTCGTTCTGCAGGCCGTCGCGCGGCCCGACCTCGACGATGCCGATGCTGCGCGGACTTGTCATTACACGGGATTGTATACGCAAAGGGCCGCGGCGATTTCGCGCCGCGGCCCTCGTCGCGTTCCCGCCCGGCGTGCGGTCAGCCCGTCAGGCTCGACCAGAGGCTGGCGACGCCGCGCGTCTTGCCGTTCGCGGCGGCGGCGGCAGTGAACGCCTTCTTGGCCTCCGCCGACTTCTTGCCGTTCGCGAGCGATATGCCGAGCACCATGTTGACGTCGTCGGCGCGCTTGAGGTTGCCCTTGCTCACCGCGCTGCGTGCGGCCTCGCTGGCCTTGGCATAGTTCTTCAGCGTGAAGTAGGCCGTCGCCAGCTTGGCTGACGGTTCGCCGGTCGCGATCGCCTTGGCTTCGGCCTCCTGCTGTGCCAGCGTGGCCTTGATCCGTTCGACCTGGGACTTGGCATCCGCCAGCAGGCGGGTGTTGCGGTCGTCCTTCTTGATCGAGCCGGCGGCCATGCCCTTCTCCAGCATGGCGACGGCCTCGCCCGGGCTCGCGAGGTCGAGCGCGGTCTCGGCGTACTTGGCGTAATGCTCGCCGGACAGGACGTTCTTCGCGGCGCCGAGGCGGTACACGTTGATCATCACCACCGGGTCGCGTGCGGACTCGACCTCGTAGGCGCTCGCGAGCTGCTTGAAGGTGCTGGCTTTCGGGGCAACCGCCATCAGGCGATGCAGGGTCTGCATGCGCTTGGCGTCGTTCTTGGTCTCGAAATACGCCGAGTTCAGCATCTCGAGGAGCGCGGCATTCTTGCCCGAGCGCCCGGCCTTGTCGTTCGCCGCAATCGCGCGCTCGAGCGTCGTGGTCGCCTTGCCGTAGTCGCGCAGCTGCATCTGCGATGTCGCGAGTAGCGTCAGGTCGTCCGCGGTGAGCGAACCCCCGAGCTTCTCGAAGGCCGCCGCCGCGTTCCGGTAGTCGCGCAGCGCATAGTGGGTCGTCGCCTTCAGCCGCATCTTGCGGGTCAGGTCCGCGCCCGTGACGCGCCCGGTCGCGAGGCGCTCGTCCACGGTCGCGAGCACGAGCTTGTGATCCTTGGCGCCGCTCGCGGCCCAGATCATGAGCTCGTTGATGCCCTGTTCCTCCTGGGGCGAGAGGGGCGCCTTGGCCTTGGCTTCCTTCAGCAGGCGGATCGCCTCGCTGTAGTTGCCCTTCTGGCCCGCAGCCTGGGCCTGCGCTGCCTTGTCGGCCAGCTCCTTGCGCCATCCGCCCTGTGTCTGGGCGACGGCTTGCGGCGTCACCGCAACGACAGCGAGGCCCGTGACCGCGAGAAACGCGGCCAGCGCGCCGGCACCGAGAAACGAGGACTTCGACATCTTCATTCTCCTGATCAACCGGCCGCCGGGGCCGGAGCACCGGTGCGCGACGTCCGCGCGATCCACAGATCCGCAATCCGCCCGAGCGGGCTCCCCGCCGGTGCGGCCGCCTTGGCGGCCTCGAATGCCGCGCGCGCCTCGTCCTGCTTGCCGAGCTCGAGCAACGAGGCGCCGAGCAGCAGGTTCGCGTCGTCGAGGCGGGCCACGCCGCCCTTGGTGATGCCGCGGCGGATCACCTCGACCGCCTGCGCATAGTCACCCGTGCTGTAGAAGCCGAGGCCGACCTTCACGTCAACCTCGCCCTTTGCGTTCTTGGCGGCGGCGGCAGCTTCGCCCGGCAACGACTTCTTGTCCGACGCGATGGCCGCCTTGGCCTGGCTCAACTGCTGCTGGTTCGTTCCGGCGGTCGGTACGATGCCTTCCTTCATGCCGCGCTCGAGCGCGCGCGCTGCCTCGCCGGGGCTGCCGGCGACGAGCGCCGTGTCCGCGTAGTTGAGG
>DATMEC010000028.1:0-4287 GCA_035557125.1 Steroidobacteraceae bacterium | reverse complement strand
GGCGCAGGACGTCGACGGAGCGCGGGTCGGGCCGCGCCGCGCATCCCTCGAACTGCAACCAGAACCTCGCGCGCGACCCGAAGCGCGCCGAGAGCGCGGCCGCGACGCGGCGCGCGAGGCGCTCGACGGCGGCGACCGGCATGCCAGCGATGGCGACGACGGTTGCGGGCGACGCCCCGAACACGAGCCGGGCGACCGGCGCGCGCGCCTGCGAGAGGTGCCAGACGACCATGATCGCCGCGCGGGTAAACGCGACGATGCGCTCGTCCGTCGCCGCCGGCGTCGCGGCGTCCTGGACGCCGCCCGCCGCGGCAACCTCGGCCGACCAGAATCCGCCATCGGCGAACCGCAGGTCGAACAGCGCGAACGGCAGCCGCTCGCACAGGCGGGGTCCCGCCTCGAGGCCGATCAGCGAATCGACCGCGCGCGGCGGCAAGCCCGGGATCTGCTTGAGCCGCCCTTCTTCGGCGAGTTCGCCCGCGAGGTCGAGGAAGGCAAGGTTGATCGACGCGAGCGCGCGGCGGGTCATGCCGTCGAACAGGCTCTGCTCCGACCAGTCGGCGTCGCCCGCGGGTGGCGCGAGCGCAAGAGGCTGCTGGCGATTCATGGCATTTCTCCCCGTAGACGCGCCATTTAGCGTTTCGCCGGCTCTGGGGCCGGCTTACGATTGACTGGTACGAAACTACCAGTACCATCAGAGAGCGTCAAGGCGACATACATGCGCATCACCGACGACCGATACACGCGCGACCGGCTGCGTCTCGACCTGGCCCTGCGGCTCATCCGCCATGAGGCGCGCACGCGCACCATCCGCAGCTGGACAGGCCTCACCGACGACCGCATCCGCAAGCTCTACCGCTCCTACGTCGCCGATGCCGGGCGGCGCGACGTGCGCCGCCACCGCGGCAAGAGCCCGCGGCAGAGCGCGTTTTTCATGCGCAACCCCGGGATCCGCCGCGAGGCCGCCGGGCTCGCCACCCTGCTCTGCATCCTGGGCCTCCTCCGGCGCGAGGGCGCCGCGGTTCCCGGCGGCGTCGAGCACCTGCGCTGGGGCGAATGCTTCTGCGAGGCCTACGAAACCTTCGCGAGCCTCTTCGCGGAGCCGCAGATCTCCTTCGAGCATGCCTGTCACCTCCTGCGCTCGCTCGAGAAGCAAAACGAGATCTGTCTCGACGACTGCGAGGGCTGCGGGAGCCTGCTCGTCGTCATGCGCTATGCCGAGCGGCCAAAGGCCTGCGAGTTTTGCGCCGCCAGCCGGCCGCCGGCGCGCCCCGGGCTCTCGGTAGGCGACTGCTAGAATGCCGAGGTCGCCTGCCAGGAACGGGAATCAATGCGCCCCAACGTCTTCGCCGGGCCGCATGTCGACCGACTCAAGCTCGCCCATGCCGATGCCGAATCCGTCGCGCGCGCGATCGCGGAGGGTTCCGCACGCCTGATTCCGGTCTGGAAGTCGCGCTGCCCGGTCGTGCGCCTGCCCTCGCCGTCCGCCTGCCTCCTGCCCGTCGACAGCGGCCCGTTCGCCGGCATCGACGTCAACGAGCTGATTCTCCTCGGCGACTACCACGGGCTCGCGGTCTTCACGACGGAAATCGAGGCCGAAAGCCCGCCCGAACTCGAGGGCGGCGCCGAGTTTGCGGACCTGCGGCTCGCCGCATCGATGCTGCCGCACGAGGAGGCGGGGCTCCTCGCCTATGCCCGCGCGATGATTTCCTTCCGCCATCGTCACCGTTTCTGCGGCAGCTGCGGTGCACCGACTCATCCAGAGAAGAACGGGCGCGTCATGACCTGCGCGCGCAAGAGCTGTGAGACCGAGTTCTTCCCGCGCGTCGACCCCGCCATCATCGTCCTCGTCACCGACGGTGACCGCGCCCTGCTGGGGCGCCAGCCCGGCTGGCCCGCGGGACGCTATTCGACGATCGCCGGATTCGTCGAGCCCGGCGAGAGCCTCGAGGACGCCGTGCGCCGCGAGGTGATCGAGGAGACCGGCATCGAAACCGGCGCGATGACCTACCAGTCCTCGCAGCCCTGGCCGTTCCCACGCTCGCTGATGCTCGGGTTTCGCGCGGTGGCGAGGACGACCGACGTGCGCCTCGGTGACCGCGAGCTCGAGGACGCCCGCTGGTTCCACCGCGACGAGTTGCAAGGTGGCTCGATGATGCCGTTTTCGCAGTCGATCGCGTACCGGCTGATCCACGAATGGCTGAACCCCTGAGCATCGTCCTGTCGGTGGCGGCCGGGCTCGCGCTCGCGGCCGCGGCGGGCTTTCGCGCCTTCGTGCCGCTGCTCGCCGCGGGGCTCGCGATCCATTTCGGCCACATGGAGCCTGCGCGCGGCTTCGACTGGCTGGGCGAGCCCATCGTGCTCGTGGCGCTGTCCGTCGCGACCGCGGCGGAGATTGCCGCCTACTACGTGCCCGGCGTCGATCACGTGCTCGACCTGATCGGCGCACCGGTCGCCGTGGCGGCGGGCATCGTGGCCGCCGCCGGCGTGATGGTCGGCCTGCCCGAGTGGATGCACTGGCTGACCGCCATCGGCGCCGGCGGCGCGGTCGCGACCGCGGGCCACGCCTTGAACGCGGTCGGCCGCGCCAAGTCCGGCGCCGCTTCGGGCGGGCTCGGCAACCCGGTCTATGCGACCGCGGAGCTCGGCGGGTCCGTCCTGATCGCGGCACTCGCAATCCTCGTGCCGGTCATTGCCCTCGTAGCGATCGTCGCGCTCTTCGCCTGGGCGCTGAAACGCCGTCGCCGGCGCCCGGTCTGAATTTTCATGCCGCGCCTTGCCGTTGCCGCCCTGTGCCTGGCGATCCTTGCGCCATCGGCAGCCACGGCCGCGTTTCCGTCGCTGCCTTCGTTCGGCAAGGACGACGAGGACGAGACGAAAGTCGCGGTCGAGTTCGTGGGCGTCGAGGAACCGCTGCTCGCGAACGTGCGGGCGCTGTCCAGCCTGCATCGGCTTGCAGCCTCGCCCGAGCTCGACGCCGAGATGATAGGCCGTCTCGTGCAGCGCGCGCCCGCGGAGGCGCGGGACGCGCTCAGGCCCTACGGGTACTACCAACCGGAAGTCACGACGGGCCTCACGGAACGCGACGGCCGGTGGTACGCGGTCGTGAAGATCGAGCCCGGCACGCCCGTGATGCTGGTCGGCCAGTCGGTGGAGGTCACGGGCCCGGGCCGCGACGAGCCCTTCATGAAGCGGGCGCTCGCGCGTTCCACCCTGCGCACGAACGGGCAACTCAGCCACCCCGCCTATGACCAGCTGAAGGGCGAGCTGCTGCGCGCGGCGCTCGGCAACGGCTACCTCGACGCCGAGTTCACGACCAGCGAACTCGCCGTCGACCCCGCCGCGCGCACGGCGCGCGCGCGCATCTCGCTCGCGACCGGCGAGCGCTATCGTTTCGGCCCGACGACCATCGAGCAGAACGTCGTGCGCGACAGCTTGATGCGCCGCTACCTGCGCTATCGCGAGGGAGACTGGTACAGCGCGGAGGCGCTGCTGCGAACGCAGTTCGCGCTCGACGACTCGCAGTATTTCTCGCTGGCCGAGGTCCTTCCCGCCGAGCGCGACCGGCGCTCGCGCGTCGTGCCGATCCGCATCACCTCGGAGAAGAACCGGCGGCACGTCTACACGATCTCGGCGGGATACGGCACGGACACCGGCGCGCGCGCGAAGCTCGGGTGGGAAGACCGGCGCTACAACGACCGCGGCCACCGGCTGCGGGCCCAGGTGCTCACGTCCAGCATCGAGGACTCGGTGGGCTTTACCTACGCGATTCCCTGGGAGGACCCGGCGCTCGAGAAGCTGTCCTTCGAGCTGCGCGGATTCACTGAGCAGAACGCGGACGTCGAGACGAGCGGCGGCACGTTCAAGGTCGGCCTGACGCAGGTCCGCGGCCGCTGGCAGCGCGTGCTGTCGGTCACGCTCGATTCGACCGAGGACAAGCTGTCGACGACGTCAGGCGGTTCTCCGAGCATAAGCCGCAAGCGCAGCCAGCTGCTGGTCCCCGGCATCACCTTCGCGAGGCTGCCGCCGGACTTCCTCGGCACCAACGCGCTGCCCACCGGGTTCCGGGCGGAAGTGCTGGCCTCGACGAGCGCGCTGGGCTCCGACACGAGCTTCACTCGCGTCGACCTGCGCGACGATCGCCGGTTCAGGCTGAACGCCGACTGGCAGATCTACGTGCGCGCCGAGATCGGCGCGAGCGTGGTCGGCGACTTCGAGGAGCTGCCGGCCCAGTACCGCTTCTTCGCCGGTGGCGACCAGAGCGTGCGGGGCTACGGCTACGAGGAA
>DATMEC010000027.1:0-19055 GCA_035557125.1 Steroidobacteraceae bacterium | reverse complement strand
CGCATCGTCGCCCACTCGAGCCACGCGCGGGAGCCGGAGTGGTTCACGATCGCGCCCGTCGGCGCGATCCAGTCGGCGTTGAAGCGCGCGGGCTGGAAGGCCGCGGACGTGGATCTCTACGAGATCAACGAGGCGTTCGCCGTCGTGACGATGGCGGCCATGAAGGACATCGGCATCGCGCACGACAAGGTCAACGTCTACGGCGGCGCCTGCGCGCTCGGTCATCCGATCGGCGCAACGGGCGCGCGCATCCTCACGACGCTGGTTCACGCGCTGAAAAAACAGGGCAAGAAGCGCGGGCTGGCTGCGCTGTGCATCGGCGGCGGCGAAGCCACGGCGGTCGCCATCGAGATCAACTGACTTCGGTCGCGAGGTCGATCCCGGCGACTTCGTAACCGCGGCGGAAGTCGCGCACGTGGCGCGACATCCAGTCGGCAGCGGCTTTCGCGTCCCGCGCCCGCACCGCGCCGACGATCGCCCCTTCGGCCGCCTCGATGCGCGAACGCGCCTGCGGCACGCGGTCGATGATGACCGCAAGGCTCGGCTTCAGGAGCCGCAACAGGGGCTCGTTCAGCAGGTTGAAGACGGGATTCGCGGCGGCCTCGGCCAGGGCGTCGAAAAAATCCGCGACGCCCGTGACGGCAGCGTCGCGCCCGTCTGACCGCACGGCAAACCGGTGGGCGGTCGCTGCGAGCTTGGCTAGCGCGGCCTCCGAGCGGCGCTCCGCCGCGGCGGCGGCGATGCCAGGCTGCACCGCCTGCAAGGCCTCCCACACGTCCACCACCCGGG
This sequence comes from Steroidobacteraceae bacterium, assembly GCA_035557125.1. Taxonomy (GTDB): domain Bacteria; phylum Pseudomonadota; class Gammaproteobacteria; order Steroidobacterales; family Steroidobacteraceae; genus SCUD01. Next base: position 18,266 of record DATMEC010000027.1, on the reverse strand, counting down.
CGCGATGAAGGGCGAGCGCCTGCGACAAGCCGCCACCGACGGCCTCTCGCGTCGGCCGGGTCACGAATAGGCGCTTGCCGCCGCGACGCCGGCCGAGCAGGCCCGCGCTCTCAAGCTTGCGCAGCGCCTCCCGGACGGTCGACCGGTTGACCTCGAACTGTCGCGCCAGCTCGGTCTCCGTGGGCAGCGGCTCGCCCTCCTGCAGCTCGCGGCGCAGGATCCGGGCGCGGATGGCCTCCGACACCCGGAGATAGGCGGGCGCGTACCCGAGCGGCTCGAACAGGCTTGTCATATGTTAAATTTCACCCCTTGCCTGTCGGATTGTCGGACAATATGATGCGGTCTGCAAGCCAGTGACCACGGGCCGGAGGCTGCATGTTTCCCATCGATTTCGATTTCGAACTCGGTTCGCGCGTCGACGAGCTGCGCCAGGCCGTCAGGGAATTCGCCCTGCGCCGCATCGCGCCGGTCGCCGACGAGATTGACCGCAGCAACCGCTTTCCGCGCGAGCTGTGGCCTGAACTCGGCGCCATGGGCCTGCTCGGCATGACCGTGCCGGAGGAATACGGCGGCCTCGGCTTCGGCTACCTCGAGCACATCGTCGCGATGGAGGAGATCAGCCGGGCTTCGGGCTCCATCGGCCTTTCCTACGGCGCGCACTCGAATCTCTGCGTCAACCAGTTGCGGCGCTTCGGCACCGACGAGCAGAAGCGGCGCTTCCTCCCGCGCCTGGTGTCCGGCGAGGATGTCGGCGCTCTGGCGATGAGCGAGTCGGGTTCCGGCTCGGACGTGGTTTCGATGCGCACCCGGGCCGAGCGCCGCGACGGCGGTTACGTGCTCAACGGCTCCAAGATGTGGATCACCAACGGTCCCGAGGCGGACACGGCGGTGATCTACGCGACAATCGAGCCTGGCAGCGGCGCACGCGGCATCACCGCCTTCATCGTCGAGCGCGGGATGAAGGGCTTGCGCTCGGCGCAGAAACTCGACAAGTTCGGCATGCGCGGCTCCGATACGTCGGAGCTCGTGTTCGAGGACTGCCTCGTGCCGGAGGATCATGTCCTCGGCCAGCCCGGCGGCGGCGTGGAGATCCTGATGTCGGGCCTCGACTACGAGCGGCTGGTGCTGACCGGGGGTCCGCTCGGGCTCATGCGCGCCGCGCTCGACCTCATCGTTCCCTACCTGCACGATCGCGAGCAGTTCGGACGGCCGATTGGCAGCTTCCAGCTGATGCAGGCGAAGCTCGCCGACCTCTATGCCGCCTGCAACGCCTCGCGCGCCTACGCCTACGCCGTCGCGCGTGCCTGCGACGCCGGGCGCACGACCCGCTACGACGCCGCCGCCTGCCTGCTGGCGGCTTCCGAGAACGCGACCCGCGCCGGCCTCGAGGCCATTCAGGTGCTGGGCGGAAACGGCTACATCAACGAGTACCCGGCGGGCCGCATCCTGCGCGATGCCAAGCTGTACGAGATCGGGGCCGGAACCAACGAGATCCGCCGCATGCTGATCGGCCGCGAGCTGCTGCGGGCGACCGCGCCGTGACGCGAATCGCCTCGCGGGTGGACATCGGCAGCCCGGAGTTCCGCGAAAACGCGGCGCAAATGGCGGCGCTGGTCGCCGGGTTGCAGCGGCGCCAGGCGCTGGCCGCGGCCGGCGGCGGCGAGGCTGCGCGCGCAAAGCATGTCGCACGCGGCAAGCTGCTGCCGCGCGAGCGCATCGAGGCCCTCCTCGACCCCGGCAGCCCGTTCCTCGAGATCGCGCCGCTCGCGGCCTTCGGCATGTACGACGACGACGCGCCGGCCGCGGGCCTGGTCGCGGGCATCGGCCGCATCCACGGCAACGAACTCCTCGTGGTCGCGAACGACGCGACCGTCAAGGGCGGCACCTACTATCCGGTCACCGTCAAGAAGCACCTGCGCGCGCAGGAGATCGCACTCGAGAACCGCCTGCCCTGCGTCTACCTCGTGGACTCCGGCGGCGCCTTCCTGCCGCTGCAGGACGAGGTGTTCCCGGACCGCGAACACTTCGGCCGCATCTTCTTCAACCAGGCGCGGCTCTCGGCCGCGGGAATTCCGCAAGTCGCCGTGGTCATGGGATCCTGCACCGCGGGCGGCGCCTATGTGCCGGCCATGTGCGACGAGTCGGTCATCGTCCGCAACCAGGGCACGATTTTCCTCGGTGGCCCGCCGCTCGTGAAAGCGGCGACCGGCGAGGTCGTCGATGCCGAATCCCTCGGCGGCGGCGACGTGCACGCGCGCACCTCCGGCGTCGTCGACCACCTCGCGGACAACGACGCCCATGCGCTCGCACTGGCGCGCGAGATCGTCGGCAACCTCAATCACCGGGCGCCGGCTTGGCTTGGCCGCCGCGAAGCCGCCCTGCCCGCCCAGGACGCGGCGGAGCTCTACGGCGTCGTGCCGCGCGACCTGCGCCAGCCCTACGATGTGCGTGAGGTGATCGCGCGTCTCGTCGACGGCTCCGAGTTCCACGAGTTCAAGGCCCTCTATGGCAAGACGCTCGTCTGCGGGTTCGCGCACCTCTGGGGTTATCCGGTGGCGATCCTCGCCAACAACGGCATCCTCTTCTCGGAATCGGCGCTGAAAGGCGCCCACTTCGTGCAGCTCGCGAACCGCCGCAAGGTGCCGCTCCTGTTCCTGCAGAACATCACCGGCTTCATGGTCGGGAAGCGCTACGAGTCGGGCGGGATCGCCCGCGACGGCGCGAAGATGGTGACGGCCGTCGCCTGCTCGACCGTGCCCAAGCTGACGGTCGTGATCGGCGGATCCTTCGGCGCCGGCAACTACGCGATGTGCGGGCGCGCATACGGCGGCCGGTTCCTGTGGACCTGGCCGAACGCGCGAATCTCGGTGATGGGCGGCGAGCAGGCGGCGAGCGTGCTCGCGACCGTCCGCCGCGACGGCGTCGAGGCGAAAGGCGGGACCTGGCCGGAGTCCGAGCAGCAGGCTTTCATGGGCGGCATCCGCGAGCAGTACGAGCAGCAGGGCAACCCCTACTATGCCACCGCGCGACTCTGGGACGACGGCGTCATCGACCCACTCGACACGCGCCGCGTGCTCGGGCTCGCGCTCGAGGTGGTCGCGCGCGGGCCGGCGCCGGCGACCGAGTCCTACGGCGTGTTCCGGATGTGACTGCGATGCTCCGAATCGATCGCGACGCCCGCGGGATCGTCACGCTCACGCTCGACCGCCCCGAGGCGAAGAACGCCCTGTCGGCGGCGCTAGTCGCAAATCTGACCGACGCGCTTGTAAATCTTGCAGGCGACGCCACGGTGCGCGCCGTGGTACTGACCGGCGCGGGCGAGGTGTTCTGCGCGGGGGCGGACATCGGCGAGATGCGCGCGGCGGGCGCGGCGCCGCCCGAGCAGAACGAGGCCGATTCGCGCCGCTTCGCCCGCATGCTCGATTGCATCGAGCGACAGCCCCAGCCGACGGTCGCCCTCGTGAATGGCGCCGCATTCGGCGGCGCCGTCGGACTCGTCGCGGCCTGCGACATCGCGCTCGCCGCAACCAAGGCGCGCTTCGCGCTGTCCGAGGTCCGCCTCGGGCTCGTGCCGGCGATGATCTCGCCCTATGTCATCCGCGCGATCGGCACGCGCGAGGCCGGGCGCTGGTTCCTGACCGGCGAGGCGATGGACGCGCAAACGGCCCTGCGCATCGGCCTGGTCCACGAGACGGCCGATGCCGGCGCCCTGGGCGCCGCCGCCGACGGGGTCCTCGGTGCGCTGCTGGCGGGCGGGCCCGGTGCGCAAGCCGAGATCAAGCGCCTCGTCCGCCATGCGACCGGGCGCAGCGACGCCGGTGACGAGGCGATGCTCACTGACACGACGCGCTGGATCGCGCGCGTCCGCGCGGGCGCCGAGGCGCGCGAGGGACTCACGGCGTTCCTCGAACGCCGCAAGCCCGCGTGGGCCCGCGATCCATGAAGATTGCGCGGCTGCTGATCGCGAACCGCGGCGAGATCGCCTGTCGCGTGATCCGGACCTGCCGCCGGCTCGGGATCCGCGCGATCGCGGTGCACTCGGACGCCGATCGCGACGCGCTGCACGTCCGGCTCGCGGACGAGGCGCATTCGATCGGGCCTGCGCCCGCGCGCGACTCCTACCTCAATGCCGACGCAGTCATCGCCGCGGCGCGCGCGGCGCGTGCGGACGCGATCCATCCCGGCTACGGCTTCCTGTCCGAGAACGCCGCTTTCGCGAAAGCCTGTGCGGCCGCAGGAATCACGTTCGTCGGCCCGCCGCCCGCGGCGATTCGCGCGATGGGGCTCAAGCACGAAGCCAAGGCACTGGTATCCGCGGCCGGCGTGCCGGTGGTGCCAGGCTACATGGGCAAGGACCAGTCCCCCGCCCGTCTCGCTGCCGAGGCGAGGCAGGTAGGCTTCCCGCTGCTCGTCAAGGCGGTCGCGGGTGGCGGCGGCAAGGGCATGCGCGTCGTGCGCGAGGCCGGCGAGCTCGACGAAGCCATCCTCGGCGCGCGCGGCGAGGCCGAGAGCGCGTTCGGCGATGGGCGGTTGATGCTCGAGCGCTTCTTGGAGCGGCCGCGGCACGTGGAGGTCCAGGTGTTCGGGGACACGCACGGCGGCTGCGTTCACCTCTTTGAGCGCGAGTGCTCCGTGCAGCGGCGTTACCAGAAGATCATCGAGGAAAGCCCCTCGCCCTTCATCGACGCTGCGACCCGCGCCGCCATGACCGAAGCCGCGGTCCGCGCGGCCCTCGCGGTCGGCTACGTCAATGCCGGCACCATCGAGTTCATCGTGGGCGCGGACGGCGCCTTCTATTTCATGGAGATGAACACGCGGCTGCAGGTGGAGCATCCGGTCACCGAGAAAGTCACCGGGCTCGACCTCGTCGAATGGCAGCTGCGCATCGCGTCGGGCGAGCGCCTGCCGCTCTCGCAGGCACAGGTCCGCCAGCAAGGTCACGCCATCGAGGCCCGTATCTACAGCGAGGACCCGCGCCGCGGCTTCCTGCCCTCCGTGGGACGCGTTCGCAGGTTTGCACATCCGCCCGAAGGCGACGCCTGGCGCGTCGATGCCGGCATCGCGGACGGCGACGTGATTTCGGTGCACTACGACCCGATGATCGCCAAGGTCGTTGCCAGCGGTCCCGACCGCAAGTCCGCGCACGCGACGCTCCGGCACGAGCTCGACCGCACGGCCGTCTTTGGCGTCGCCAGCAACCTGCCCCTCTTGCGCGCCCTCGCCGCGCATCCCGCGTTCGCGGCGGGCGGCGTCGACACCGGATTCGTCGACCGCGAACTCGCCGCCCTCACTGCCGATGTCGCGCCCGCGCCTGAAGCCGTGCTGCTTGCGGCCAGCCTCGCACTCGCCGAACGGGCGCCGCCGCCGGATGCGAATCCCTCACCCTGGGCGCTCGCGGACGGCTGGCGCGCGACGGGCGCCACTCGGCAGTCCATCGGGTTGCGCTCGCCGGCCTTCCGTCGCTGGCGCGCCACCGCCCGGGACGGCGCGCTCGAGCTCGAGGGCGACGGCATGTCGATTCGCGGCCGCGTCGAGCCGCAGGGCGCGGGGCGATTCACGGTCGACGCGGGACGCGGCGCGAAGGAGCTCGAGCTGATCCGCGATCGAGACAGCCTGCAGGTCGTCGGCGAGCGTGCCGATGAGATCATGCTGACCATAGGCTGGCCGCACGAGCGCAGCGCGGAGAACGCGGACATGCACCCGGCGTCGCCCCTGCCCGGCCGCGTCGTCGAACTGCGCGTGAAAGCGGGCGACGCGGTGCTGCGTGGCGACGTGCTCGCTGTCGTCGAAGGCATGAAGATGCAGCACGCGATCCGTGCCGGGCGCGCCGGCCGTATTGCCAACGTACTGGCTCGCGCCGGGGAACTGGTCGAAGCTGAGGCCGTCCTGTTTGACATAGACCCCGCCTGAAGTTGTCTTGCGGCGCAAGAACAGCTAACGTCCCGGATTCATGAATATTTCTGCACCTGTATTCGCAGTGCAGTAAAGGGACACATGCAGCTGGGAAAGAAGGTCGTCGTCATCACGGGCGCGGCCCGCGGCATCGGGCGGGCCATGGCGCTCGCATTCGCGGAGCGCGGCGCCCACATCGCGGCCCTCGACCGCGACGCGGAAACGCTCGAGAAGACGCGCGCCGCCTGCGAATCGCTAGGTACGCGCGCACGGGCCTACGTCCTCGACGTCACCCAGGAAGCCCAGGTCGTCAAGACTTTCGATGCGATCGCCGCGGACTTCAAGCGCTTCGACGTGATCGTCAACAACGCCGGCATCACGCGCGACGCGCTGCTCGTCAAGGCCCAGGACGGCGCGATCCACTCCAAGATGTCGCTGGCGCAGTGGCAGGCCGTCCTGGACGTGAATCTCACGGGCGTCTTCCTGTGCGGGCGCGAGGGAGCCGAGCGCATGATCCAGCTCGGAAACGGCGGCCTCATCGTCAACATCTCCTCGATCTCGCGCGAAGGCAACCCGGGCCAGACCAATTACTCCGCGGCCAAGGCGGGCGTTGCCGCCATGACGGTGGTGTGGGCCAAGGAGCTCGCCCGCTACGGGATCCGCAGCGCGGCCATTGCGCCGGGATTCTGCGCGACCGAGATCCTGGCCGCGATGAAGCCCGAGATGCTCGATCGCGTGAAAGCCGCCGTGCCGCTGCGCAGGCTCGGCGAGCCTGCCGAGATCGCGGCGACGGCCGTCTTCATAGCCGAGAACGACTTTGTCACGGGCCGCGTGATCGAGGTGGACGGCGGACTTAGGCTGTAAACTGTCGGCCCGGGAGACCTCCATGAATCTCGATCGGGTCAAGGCAGTCATCAGCGGCGGTGCGTCGGGCCTCGGTCATGCGACCGCGAGCCGGCTGGTCGCGGGCGGCGGCCAGGTTGCGCTGCTCGACGTCCAGGACGAAGCCGGCCGCAAGGCGGCCACGGCGCTCGGCCCGGCGGCGAGTTATCACCGCTGCGACGTGACGAGCGAATCTGCAGTCGATGCCGCGGTCCAGGCCGCAGCCGCGCGCATGGGCGGGCTCAACGTCGCAGTGTCCTGCGCCGGCGTCGCGACGCCCGGCAAGCTGCTCGGCAAGGACGGCCCGCTCGCGGCGGCCGCCTTCCAGCGCGTGATAGACATCAACTTGCTCGGCACCTTCCTGCTGGACCGCGCGGCGGCGGCGATCATGCAGGGCAATGCGCCCGATGCCGACGGCGAGCGTGGACTCCTGGTCCACACGGCCTCGGTCGCGGCGTTCGAGGGCCAGGTCGGCCAGGTCGCCTACGCCGCCTCGAAATCCGCGGTCGCCGGCATGGTGCTGCCGCTCGCGCGCGAACTCGCGCGCTTCGGCATTCGCGTGGTCGGCGTCGCGCCCGGCATTTTCGGCACGCCGATGATGGCGGGCCTTCCGCAGGAAGCGCAGGACTCCCTTGGAAAACAGGTCCCCTTCCCGCCGCGCCTCGGCCGGCCGGAGGAGTACGCGGACCTCGTCGCCGCGATCGTCGTCAACCGCATGCTGAACGGCGACACGATCCGCCTCGACGGCGCGATCCGCATGGCGCCACGTTGATGATGGCGCGCGCGATCCATCGCTGCCTCGGACTCATCGCTATCGCAGCCCTCGCGGCCTGCACCGCGCAGCCGCCGGTGGCAACGCCGGCGCCGGAAGGCACCGTTGCGTCGCCGGGCGCGCCGCCTGACGCGATCAACATCCCCGTCGAGTACTACAAGCTCGACAACGGCCTCAAGGTCGTGCTCTCGCGCGATGCGACTGCACCCACGGTGACCGTCGGTGTCTACTACCACATCGGCTTTCGCATCGAGCCGCGCGGGCGTACCGGCTTCGCGCACCTGTTCGAGCACCTGATGTTCCAGGGCTCCGGCAACCTCGGGAAGATGGAGTTCATCCGCCTGGTCGAGGGCAATGGCGGCGTGCTGAACGGATCGACGCGCTTCGACTACACGAACTACTACCAGATCGTGCCCGCGCACGTGCTCGAGACCGTGCTGTGGGCCGAGGCCGACCGCATGAAGGCGCTCGCCATTACGCAGGCGAACCTCGAGAACCAGCAGGGCGTGGTGAAGAACGAGGTGCGCGACAACGTCATGAACCAGCCTTACGGCGGCTTTCCGTGGCTCACGATGCCGCAGGTCGCCAACACCAACTGGTATAACGCGCACAACTTCTACGGCGACCTTGCGGACCTAGACGCGGCGACGCTCGAAGACGCGAAGTCGTTCTTCGACACCTACTACGCGCCGAACAACGCCGTGCTCGTGGTCGCGGGCGACTTCGACCCGGCGGCCGCGCGCGCGGCGATCGCAAGGTACTTCGCGGCGATCCCGGCCCGGACGCAACCTGCGCGCCCCGACCTCGCCGAGCCGGTCCAGCAGTCCGAGAAGCGGGATTCCTACGTGGACCGCCTGGCCCCGCGCCCAGCGCTCGCGCTCGCCTGGCAGGCGCCGCCGCGCAACACGCCGGAGCACTTCGCCTTCAGCCTGCTCGACACGATCCTGCTGCAGGGGCAGGACAGCCGGCTGTGGCAGAAGCTGGTGCAGGAACGCGGCTACTCGAATGCGGTCGGCGGCGGCAGCAACCTGCTTGGCAACGAGTTCACCTACGACGGCCCGATGCTGTGGATGCTGTACCTCGTCCACGACCCGGACGCGACGCCCGAGGCGATCATCGCGGACGTGGACGCCGAGATCGCGCGCCTGCAGGCCGAGCCGCCGACGGCCGAGGAACTGGTGCGGGCGCTCACGAAGTTGCGCGCCTCGCTCTACGATCTCGCGGGATCCAGCACGCGCTTCGGCCTCGTCGACCTCCTCGCCTGCTTCGCGCTCTTCGACGACGACCCGTCGCGCATCAACCGGCTCGAGGCCGATTTCCGCGCGGTGTCCCCGGAGCTCATCCGTGACGTCGCACGAACCTACCTGACACCGGCCCGCCGTACGGTGCAGGTCGTCGAGCCGGGACGCGCGGGCGCGCCCGAGACGCCGGGAGGCTCGCCGTGAAGCGCCTCGCCGTGCTCGCAGCCGTCCTCGCCGCCGCGGGCGCCGCCGCAGCGGAACGCGAAGTTCCGCCAGCGCCCGGGACGCCGCACGAGTTCCGCCTGCCGGCTAAGGAAACGCTGCATCTCGACAACGGGCTGTCTGCGACGTTCATCGACTACGGCAGCGTGCCGAAGGTGACGCTGCTCGCGGTGGTGCGCACCGGCAACATCGACGAGGGCGACGACACCTGGCTCCCCGACGTCGCCGTCGAGATGATGAAGGAAGGCACGACGACGCGGTCGGCCTTCGACATCGCGAAGGAGGCGGCCGGCATGGGCGGCGCGCTCGGCCTCAACGTCGGCGCGGAGCAGACGACTGCCGGCCTCTCGGTGCTGTCGGACCACGCCGTCGGGGCGGTGCGCCTGCTCGCCGACGTGCTGCAGAACCCGCGCTTCCCGGAGTCCGAGCTGCCGCGCGTGCTCGCGAACTTCGAGCGCAGCCTCGCCGTCGCGCGCTCGGACCCGCTGTCGCTCGCCGACGAGGCGCTGGCGAAGCTCGTCTACGGCGATCACCCGTTCGGCCGCATGCTGCCGAAGGTAGGCCAGCTCGCGGCCTATGACATCGCGAAGCTGCGGGACTTTTACGACCGGAATTTCGGCGCCCGGCGCACGCACATCTACGTCGCGGGGCGCTACAACCGCGAGGCGCTGGAAGCGGCGCTGCGCGGGGCGTTCCAGGACTGGCGCGCAGGGCCAGCAGCCACCGACCTGCCCGCAAAGCCCGCCGAGGCGCTGCAGCTCGCGCTCGTCGACAGCCCGGGGGCGTCGCAGTCGTCCGTGCGCATGGCCGTGCCCGTGCCCGACCCGGTGCACGCCCTCTACTTCCAGACGACCCTGATGAACAGCCTGCTGGGCGGCACCTTCGGCTCGCGGATCACCAGCAACATCCGCGAGGACAAGGGCTACAGCTATTCGCCGGACTCGTCGGTCAACGCGCGGCGCGGCGGCGCATTGTGGGTCATGAGCGCCGAGGTCACAGCCGAGCACACGGCGGCGGCGATCACCGAGATCTACAAGGAGATCGAGCGGCTGCAGCGCGAGGCGCCCACGGACGCGGAGCTGACGCCCGTCAAGAACTACCGCGCGGGCGTCTTCGTGATCTCGAACTCCTCGCCGAACGGCGTGCTCGGCCAGCTCGCCTTCATGGAACTGCACGGCCTGCCCGACGATTACCTGACGAATTGGGTCGCGAACATCCAGGCAGTCACGCCCGCCCAGGTGAGCGAGATGGCGCGGCAGTTCATACGCCCGGAGCGGATGACAGTCGTCGTTGCCGGGGACCTGGCGAAGATCGGCGCCAGCGTGAAGGCGCTTCCACAGTTCGCGGAGGCCCGGATGCCGTGACCGACCGCGACGTCATGGAGTACGACGTCGTCGTCGTCGGCGCCGGCCCTGCGGGCCTCGCGGCGGCCATCCGCCTCAAGGAGTTGAAGCCCGACGCGAGCGTCTGCGTGCTCGAGAAAGCTTCTGCGATCGGCGCCCACCTTATTTCCGGCTGCGCCCTCGAGCCGGGTCCGCTGGACGCCCTGCTCCCGGGCTGGCGTGATTCGCCGCCGGACATCTGCGTGCCCGCGACCCGCGACGAGTTCTGGTTTTTCTCGAAGTCCGGCGCCACGCGCCTGCCGAATCCGCCGCAGATGCACAACCGCGGCAACCTCATCGTCTCGCTCGGCCAGCTCGCGCCGATCCTCGCCGCTCGCGCCGAGGCGCTCGGCGTCGACGTCTTCCCCGGCTTCGCGGCGGCGGAAGGCCTGGTCGAGGGCGACCGGGTCGTGGGCGTGCGCATCAGCGACATGGGGCTCGACCGCAGCCGCAAGCCCGGCCCGAACTACGCGCCGGGCGCCGACATTCGCGCCGGCACGACCGTCCTCGCAGAGGGCGCGCGCGGCAGCGTCACCAAGCAGCTCACCGCCCGCCTCGGCCTCGCCGATGGCCGGCAGCCGCAATCCTACGGCCTCGGCATCAAGGAGCTGTGGCAGTTGCCTGCGGGCCGCGCCGAGCCCGGCCTGATCCAGCACACGGTCGGATGGCCGCTCGACCCCCGCACCTACGGCGGCAGCTTCCTGTACCACCTCGATCGCGACCGCGTGTACGTCGGCTTCGTCTCCGGGCTCGACTACGAGGACCCGCGCTTCAAGCCCTTCGAGGCGTTCCAGCAGTTCAAGCATCACCCGAAAGTCCGGCCGTTGCTCGCAGGAGGCGAAGTCCTCGCTTACGGCGCACGCACGATCGCCGCGGGCGGCTGGCAGTCGCTGCCGCGCATGGACGCGCCGGGCCTGCTCGTCGTCGGCGACACCGCCGGTACGCTCAACGTGCCGAAGATCAAGGGCGTACACCAGGCGATCCGCTGCGGCGTGCTTGCCGCCGAGCATCTGGCCGAGACCGGCGGGACGGCCGGCTTCGAAGCGCGCTGGCGCGTTTCCGAGGGCGGGCGCGAGCTGAAGCGGGTACGCAACATCAAGCCGGGCTTTCACCGCGGCCTGTGGTGGGGACTCGCGAACGCGGCACTCGAGACGGTGACACAGGGTCACACGCCGTGGACGCTTTCGCACCACGAGAACCACCTCGCGCTGCATCGGCTCGAGACCGCGCCCGTCGTCGACCGCGGCTGGGTCGCGCGCGACCTGCCGCCGCGCGACCGGCTGGCTGCGGTCTTCCACGCCGGCAATGTGCACGACGAGTCGCAGCCCGTGCACCTCGTCGTCCACGACACGTCGATCTGCGCGACGCGCTGTGTCACGGAGTTCGGCAATCCCTGCGAGAATTTCTGCCCGGCCAGCGTCTACGAAATGGTGGATGACGGCGCGGGCGGCCGCCGCCTGCAGATCAACGCGGCGAACTGCGTGCATTGCAAGGCCTGCGACATCAAGGATCCCTACGGGATCATCACCTGGACCACGCCTGAGGGGGGTTCCGGGCCGAACTACCAGGGCCTCTAGGTGGGCTCCGAGACGCCGATCTGGACGCCGTCCCTGTTTCGCATCGCGGATGCGAACCTCACGCGCTTCATGGCGTTCGTCGAGTGCCGCCGGCAGCGCCTTGCGGACTATGACGCGCTCCACCGCTGGTCGATCGAGCACCCCGGCGATTTCTGGGAAGCGCTGTGGGCTTTCGCGACCGTCGCGGGCGATCGCGGCAACGGGCCCGCACTCGAGCACGGCGAGCGCATGCCGGGCGCCCGCTGGTTCCCGGGCGCGAAGCTCAACTTTGCCGAAAACCTGCTGCGCGGGCCGGACGCCGAGCCTGCCATCGTGTTCCGCAACGAGCGCGGCGATCGGCGCGAGCTCGACTGGCAGGCGCTTCGCTCCGAGGTCGCACGCGTGGCCGCCGGCCTCGCCCGCGACGGTGTCGGCGCCGGCGACATCGTCGCAGCCTTCCTGCCGAATCTGCCGGAAGCCGTGATCGCGATGCTCGCCGCGGCGAGCCGCGGCGCGACTTTCACGTCCTGCTCGCCCGATTTCGGCATACAGGGCGTGCTGGACCGGTTCGGGCAGGTGAAGCCGAAAGTCCTGTTTGCGGCGGACGGCTATTTCTACGCGGGCAAGACGATCGACTCGCTCGCGCCGATCGCCGGCGTGCTGCGGGCGCTTCCGTCGGTAGAGCGCGTCGTCCTCGTGCCGTACGCGGGTTCCGCGGCAACCGGCGAGCCATTGCCGGGCGCGGTGCCGTTCGCCGACTACGGCGAGCGCGATGCCCCGCTCCAGTACGAGCGCCTGCCCTTCGATCATCCCCTCTATGTGCTCTATTCGAGCGGCACGACCGGAGTGCCCAAGTGCATCGTGCACGGTGCCGGCGGCACGCTGCTTCAGCACCTGAAGGAGCATCGGCTGCACGCGGACGTCAAGCCTGGTGACCGGGTGTTCTACTTCACGACCTGCGGCTGGATGATGTGGAACTGGCTTGCGAGCGCGCTCGCCTCCGAGGCGACGATCGTCCTGTACGACGGTTCGCCGCTCCATCCGGGCCCGGAAGTCCTCTGGCAGATGGCGGCCGACGAGGGTGTCACGATCTTCGGGACGAGTCCGCGCTACCTCGCGACGCTCGAGAAGGCGGGATACCGGCCGCGCGAGCGTCATGGGCTCGCGGTCCTGCGCACGCTGCTCTCCACCGGCTCGCCGCTCGCGCCGGAGCAATTCGACTTCGTCGCCTCCGCGGTCGGCCCGGACGTGCAGCTCGCGTCGATCTCCGGCGGCACGGACATCGTCTCCTGCTTTGCGCTCGGCAATCCGCTGCTGCCTGTCTACCGCGGCGAGCTGCAGTGCCGCGGGCTCGGCATGAATGTCGCGGTGTGGAACGACTCGGGCGGGCCGGTGACGGAGGAACGGGGCGAGCTCGTGTGCACGGCGCCTTTTCCGTCCATGCCCGTATGTTTCTGGGACGACCCGGACGGGGCGCGCTACCGCGCGGCGTATTTCGAGCGCTTCCCGGGTGTCTGGCACCACGGCGACTACGCCATTCTCACCGCGCGTGGCGGCCTCGTGATCCTCGGCCGTTCCGACGCCGTGCTGAACCCCGGCGGAGTGCGAATCGGCACCGCGGAGATCTACCGGCAGGTCGAGCAGTTGCCCGAGGTCCTGGAAAGCGTGGTCGTCGGGCAGGAGATCGGCCACGACGTGCGCATCGTACTGTTCGTGAAGCTGCGCGAGGGACTGGCCCTCGACGAGGCGCTTGCCGGGCGCATCCGCGGGCAGATCCGCGCGAACGCGACGCCCCGCCATGTCCCGGCGCGGATCCTCCAGGTGCTCGAGATACCGCGCACGATCAGCGGCAAGGTCGTCGAGCTCGCGGTGCGCGAGGCGATCCACGGCCGGCCGGTGCGCAACACGGACGCGCTGGCGAACCCGGCGGCGCTCGAGCATTTCCGCGACCGGCCGGAGCTTGCCGACTGAGCCCGGAAGCCAAGCGTTCGCCGCTCACCGTGCGGGTCGAGGCCGCGCTGGCGGCCCAGGGCCATGCGCTCGACGCGTCCCAGTGCGCCGCCCTTGCACGTCTCGAGGACCTGCGCCGCCGGGTCATCGCCCGAAGTTCGCTGCTCACGCGCAGCCTCGAACTCCTGCCGCGCGCCAAGGCTCCGCTGCGCGGACTCTACCTCTGGGGCGGAGTCGGCCGGGGCAAGACCTTCCTGGTCGACGCGTTCTTCGCGGAGCTGCCGATCCGCGAGAAGCGGCGCGATCACTTCCACCGCCTGATGCAGGACGTGCACGCGCGCCTGCGCCGCCACCGCGACCGCGCCTCGCCGCTCGAGCAGGTCGCCACCGACATTGCGGCGAAGGCGCGCGTGCTCGCCATCGACGAGTTCGTCGTCGGGGACGTCGCGGATGCGATGATCCTCGGCACGCTGCTCGAGGCGCTGTTCCAGCGCGGCGTAACGCTGCTCGCCACCTCGAACCTGCCGCCCGCGGAGCTCTATCGCGGCGGACTGCAGCGCGAACGCTTCCTGCCCGCCATCGCGCTCATCGAGAAGCACTGCCGGGTGGTCGAGATCGACGCGGGCGTCGACTACCGGCTGCGACAGCTCGAGGGCGCGACCCTCTGGCAGGGCCCGGCCGCGGACGGCACCGATGCGCGCCTTGCTACCGAATTCGAGCGCCTCGCGAACGGGCGCGGCGTGCGCGACGCGAGGATCCAGGTCGAGGGCCGGCCGGTGCGGGCGCGGCGCGAGGCCGAGGACGTCGTCTGGTTCGACTTCAGCGAGCTGTGCGAGGGCCCGCGATCCGTGGCGGACTACATCGAGATCGCGCGCTGTTACCGGACGGTATTACTTTCCGGCGTGCCGGTGATGGGCGCAGCCGCGGATGACGCCGCGCGCCGGTTCATCGCGCTCGTCGACGAGTTCTATGACCGCGGCGTCAAGCTGGTGGTCTCCGCCGCCGCTGGCGCGCCCGAGGCCCTCTATCAGGGGGAGCGCCTGGCTTTTGCGTTCCGGCGCACGGCGAGCCGCCTGCACGAGATGCAGGGCCGCGCCTACCTCGCGAAGCCGCACCGCCCCTAGGCGGCGCCGCGCTTGCGCACGATTTCCGCGATGCGGTAGCGGCCGGTGGCCGTCAGCTGGTCGTAGCCCGTATGGGCGGCGCGCAGCTGCTCGCGCTTGAGCGCGAAGCTCGACGCCGCGACCACGTCGAGCGTGGTTGGGTGCGAGAACAGGTAGCCCTGCGCAGCCACGCAACCGAGCTGCAGGAGCTGGGTCACCTGGTCGTCGACCTCGACGCCCTCGGCGACGGTCTCGAGGCCGAGCGTCTCGCCCAGCATCACCACCGCGCGCGCCAGCTTCGGCCCCTCGGCCGATTCCGTCAGCCGGCTCACGAACGAGCGGTCGATCTTCAGGATGTCGATCGGGAAACGGTGCAGGTACGAGAGTGACGAGTAGCCGGTGCCGAAGTCGTCGATCGCGAGCCGCACGCCGAGCGCCTTGAGCTCCCGGAGCTTCAGGAGGTTGGCCTCGGAGTTGTGCATCATCGTGCTCTCGGTCAGCTCGATGAGCAGGCTCTCGGGCTCGAGGCCCGATGCCTCGAGCGCGGCACGCACGTCCGCCACCAGGTCGCCCTGCTGCAGGTGGCGGCCAGAGATGTTCACGGCGACACGCAGGCCGTCGCCGGCCGCGACAGACTTGCGCCACTCCCGCACGCGGCAGCAGGCGTCCATCAGCACCCAGCGGCCGAGCGCGATGACCTGGCCTGTCTCCTCCGCCATCGGGATGAACTGTGCCGGCGCGAGCCGGCCCTGCTCCGGGTGCTGCCAGCGCACCAGCGCCTCCACGCCGAGCAGCTCGGAAGTCTTCAGGTCGATGATCGGCTGGAACTCGAGGAAGAACTCGCCGCGGGCCAGCGCCTGGCTCAGGTCGTCCTCGAGACGCAGGCGCTCGCGCAGCTGCTCCTGCATGCGCGCATGGAAGACGACGTGCCGCCCCTTGCCGGAGGACTTCGCGTTGTACATCGCGATGTCCGCGTTGCGCAGCACCTGCTCGGTATCGTGGCCGGACTCCGACAGCGCGACGCCGACGCTGGTCGTCACCAGCAGGTCGTTGCCGTCGATCGAGAGCGGCTGCCGGAAGGCGTCGGTCACCGCCGACGCGATCTGCTCGGCCTGCTCGAGGGTCGAGACGCCCTCGAGCAGGACGGCGAACTCGTCGCCGCCGAGCCGCGCGACCGTGTCGGCCGCGCGCGTGCACTTCACCAGCCGCTGCGCGGCCGTCTGCAGCAGGCGGTCGCCGACGTCGTGCCCGAGCGAGTCGTTCACGTTCTTGAAGTTGTCGAGGTCGATCATCAGGACGGCCAGCCGGTCCTGGGTGCGGCGCGACAGCGCGATCGCGTGCTCGACGCGGTTGCGGAACAGGCTGCGGTTGGCGAGCAGGGTCAGCGGGTCGTGGAAGGCGAGCTGGCGCAGCTGATCCTCCAGCGCCTTGCGCTCGGTCACGTCGCGCAGGTTGAGCGCGAGTCCCTTGACGGCGGGATCGTCCAGCAAGTTGCTGCCGACGCATTCCGCGATGAAGCGCTTGCTCTTGGTTCCCACGGACAGCTCGACGGGCCCGATCGAGACGCCCTGGGTCGCCGTGACTTCGGCGAGGAAGCTCGCGATCCGCTCGCGGTCGGCCTCGCGCCAGATCTCGCCCAGCCTGCGGCCGACCAGGTCGTCGTGCCAGAGCCCGAAGGTGCGCTGCATCGCGGGCGAGGCGTACTCGATGCGCCCGTCGGCGCCGACGATCATGATCGCGTCGGAGGCGTTCCTGATCAGCGATGCGAAGCGCGCCTCGACGAGGTCGACGGCCTTGCGCTGCCTCTCCTTGGCGTCGTCGCGCACGATCACGCTCTGCCGTGCCATGACCAGTACGGCCAGCACGAAGATGGCGACGGTCATGACCGTCACCGTGTCGGTCCCGTCGCCGCCCGCGAAATACACGAGCACGAAGAACGAGAGGCCGAGGCCCGCGTAGGCGACGCCCTGGGTCAGGGTGCTGCCGGCCCCGGCGCGCTGCCGCTCCGGCCGCGACTTGTCGCGGATCTGCACCTGTGCCGCCCCGGCGAGGCCGGCATAGCAGGCGAGGTACAGGACGTCCGAGAAGTTGGCGCCGGAGAAGTACGAGTTCTCGACGACTGCGGTCGCCCAGACGATGTCGCCGAGGAACATCATCCCGAAGCCGCCGGTCAGGAGTGCAAGGGTCGTCTTGCGCAGCGGGCAGTGCGAGCTGTTCATGAGCAGCACGCCGATCGCCATCAGCATCAGGCAGTCGCACGCGATGTAGACCTGCGCCAGCACGAAGCGCGCGAACTCCTCGTCGCTCCCGGCGGCCACCGGGCTGATCACGAAGAACCAGAAGAACGTGCCGAAGCCGAGCACCAGGATCAGCGAGTCGAGCAGCAGGCGTCCCCAGGACACGCGCATCGAGCTTGCGCGCACGGCGATCGTGAAACCCGTCAGCAGGATCGGGAAGAACGCAAGGTAGAAGAGGTCCGCGAGCGACGGGAACGGCGTCAGGTCGCCGATGCGCAGGAATGCGTCGATCAGGTTGCCGATGTTGTAGGCGACGATCGCGGCGGCGATGAATCTCCAAGTCCGCCGGGCCGACGGCTGCTGCGTCTCTCGCGCCGCGACGATCGCGAGCAGGGCCGCAGCGAAAGCCGCCGGCTGATCCGAGACGAGGCGGTAGAACTCGAGGCCCGGCGACGCCGGCAGGTCTGCTACGGTGAAAAAAACCGCCGCGAGGACATAGACGATCGTGCAAATGGCGACGACGCCCGTCCACCCGTCGGCAAAGCCGACGCGCGTGATGCGCGTGGTGACCCCGAAATGCCCAGTTGCCGTACCGACGTTCATGCCCCGGCCTGCCGTCATCTGTAAAACGGAGTGTCATGCGACAGAAGACGGGCCGCACGGCGGGCTGCAAAACCTGTGAAGTCCGTCCACCCGGGCGGGGCCGGTCCGTGAACCCGTCGTCAGTTGGCCGCGGTCCGGACCCCTCCTGCGGGGCTCCGGGCGTCAGATCACCCCGCGCCGCTCCTGGTCCAGCTCGATCGACTCGAACAGGGCGCGGAAATTGCCCTCGCCGAAGCCCTCGTTGCCCTTGCGCTGGATGATCTCGAAGAAGATCGGGCCGATGACGTTCTTGGTGAATATCTGCAGCAGGATGCCGTCTTCGGCGCTGCCGTCGATCAGGATGCGCCGCTCCCGCATGCGCTCCATCGGCTCGCGGTGCCCGGCGACGCGCGCCTCGACGCCCTCGTAGTAGGTGTCCGGCGTGTC